>NZ_JBHYIK010000021.1:97320-120743 GCF_042739735.1 Amycolatopsis sp. NPDC059027
GGGGGCGGGGGGGGGTGGGGGGTGGGTCCGCGTGAGCGCGGGCGCGGGGGGGGCGCGGCGGACCCCCCCACCCAGGCCTCGGGTAAAGGGAGCTGGGGTCAGTAGCCGACGCTGCCGGAGCCGCTGCCGCTCGCAGGGGCCGGCTCACTGGCGGGGGCCTGCTGGCTGGGGGCCGAGGCGCTGTTGCTGGCCGCGGTTCCACCGGACTTGCAGCCGTTGGGCTCGATCACGAACCAGCTGCCGTTCACGCCCTGGCCGTTCGCGTCGCCCGCCTTCGCGTCCTTCGCGAACCGATAGACCGGCCAGCCGCCGACGGTGACCTGCTCGGTGCCGTCGGCGCGTTTCACCGTGCCCAGCAGCTTCTCGTCGATGCCCTGCAGCTCTACTTTGCCACCGTTGGAAAGCACGGGAGGCCAGGTCTTCGCGCAGTCACCGTTGCAGTTCGACTTCGAGGGCTTCTTGGTGTCCTTGGTGAACAGGTAGAGAGTGAAGCCTTCCTGGTCCACGATCGCCGGGCCGATCCCGGAGACCTGGCCCGCACTCAGCTTCACGCCGGCGGCCTGCTGCTGCGTTCCCGTGCCCTGCTGCTGACCCTCGCCGGTGGCCTGGCCCGCCTTGCCGCCGGTCGGGCTGACCCCGAACCAGACGTTGCCCACGCCCTGGCCCTTGGCTTCGCCTGCCTTCGCGTCCTTGGCGTAGCGGTAGAGCGGCCAGCCGCCGACGGTGATCTGTTCAGTGCCGTCACCGCGTTTCACGGTGCCGACCATGCCCTTGTCGACGCCCTGAACCTGCACGTCGCCCTGTGCCATCACCGGTGGCCACGCCTTGGCACAGTCACCGTCGCAATTGGACTTCGGTGGTTTGGCGGTGTCCTTTTCGTAGCGATAGAGGGTGAAACCGTCTTTGTCGGTGATGACCTGGCCGATGTTCGCGACGGTGGCGACGACCAGCTGGGTCTGGCCCGAACCGGGGGCGGCGTTGCCCACCTGGCCGCCACCGGTGCCGGCGGCCGGAGCGATGACCGGCTGTGCGGTCGCGCCGGAACAGGCGGTGAGCACGGCCATTCCCGCGGCCACGGAAGCGGCGGCGACGGCGATGCGCGTGCGAAGCATGGAGATTCTCCTTGTGTCCGTTGGGGTTCCGCAGCTCGGCGCGGCTGCATGTACCCCGATACACGGACGCTTCGCGGGGGTGGTTCAAAGAATTTTCGGACGGGCCGCCGACCGTGCGTGACAACCTGCCGAGGGCCCGTTCACCGCCGGACCGAGGTCGGCCTCAGGCGTTTTCGCCGCCGTCCTCGCGAAGAGCGCGGTCGACCAGCGATCCGGCCGCGCCGGTGTAGCGGGCCGGATCGAGCAGACCGGCGATCGTGGCGGAATCGAGAGCCGAGGTGATCTCCGGGAACTCGGCGAGCACGTCACCGAGCGACCGGTTTTCGAGCACAGCCCGCCGGGACGCTTCGCCGAGGACGTCCTTGGCCCTCGCCTTGCCGAGGAGCGGCGCGAGCGTCGTCGAAAGGCGCTCGGACACGATCAGCCCATGGGTCGCGTCCAGGTTCTCGCGCATCCGGTCGGCGTGCACGGTCAGCCCCTTGGCCAGTTCGGCCGCGGTGTGCGCCGCACCCCCGGTCAACCGCAGGCATTCGCGCAGCAGCTGCCATTCGGCGTGCCACACCCCGGCGGACCGTTCGTCCTCGGCGGGCATCGACTGCGTCACCCCCGCGGCCAGCACCGGAACCTGCAGCGCGGCCGACCGGATCAGCGTGGCCAGCACCGGATTGCGCTTGTGTGGCATCGCCGACGAACCGCCCCGGCCCGTGGCGGCCGGCTCGGTGACCTCACCGATCTCGGTCCTGGTCAACGTTTCGACGTCGACCGCGAGCTTGCCCAGCGCCGCCGCGGTGAATGCCAGCGCGCCGGCGATGTCGGCGACCGGTGTCCGCAGTCCGTGCCAGGGCAGAACGCGCGCCGCCAGGCCCGTTTCTTCGGCGAACGCTGTCGTCAGCCGCTCGGCGTAGTCGTCGAGGTCGACACCGTCGGTACGGGCGTATTCCAGGTACGCCGCCAACGTGCCCGCGGCGCCGCCAAGCGAGACCGGGAGCCCGTCTTCGAGGACCTGGCGGACGCGGCGCGCCGCGTCCAGGACCAACTGCCGCCAGCCCGCGGCCTTGAGCCCGAACGTCGTGGGCACGGCGTGCGCCGTCAGCGTCCGGCCCGCCATCGGGGTGTCCCGATGGGTGCGAGCGAGCTCGCCGAGTGCTTCGGCGGTCGCGTCGAGGTCCGTCGCGAGCGGCCGTAGCGTGCGCTCGGCGACCAGCATCATCGCCGTGTCGAAGATGTCCTGGCTGGTCGAACCACGGTGCACGTAGTCAGCCGCGTCCGGTGCGATCGCGGTGACAGCCGTGGTCAACGCCTTCACCAGTCCGACCACCGGGTTCGCCGTCGCGCGCGCGTCCCTGGCCAGCGCCACGACGTCGATCTCCGCGGCCTTGGCGGCTTCGGTGATCGCCTCGGCGGCCGTGTGCGGCACCGTGCCCACTCTGGCCTGCGCCCTGGCGAGCGCCGCCTCGGCGTCGAGCATGGCTTGAAGCCAGGCCAGATCGCCTGTAGTCGACTCGGCCGGAGTGCCTGCGCGGACCGGGGAAAGCAGCCCGGAATCAGGATCGGCGGTCATGCGCCCAGCATCGCACGCCCGCCGGACGACGCGATCGCCTCCGCCCGCCGCTGGCTCGCCTATGAAGTTGTCACACGGTTATTCGCCCACCTCCCCGTCGATCCGTTCACGCAGCAGGTCCGCGTGCCCGAGGTGCCGCGCGTACTCCGTGATCATCCGCAGCATGAGCCAGCGCAGCGTGAAGGGTTCCCCGGTGCCCAGCCTGGTGCCCTGCTGCTCCATCGACTCCGCAGCCGTCGCGATTTCCTGCGAGCGCTCACACTCCGCCCGCCACAGCGCGAAGGCTTCCTCGACATCACCGTCCAGCCTCTCGAAGTCCTGGTTCGGGTCGTCGTCGGAGTAGTAGAGGATCGGCAGATCCTCACCGGCGAACTGCTGCCGGAACCACCACCGCTCGACGCCGGTGAGATGACGCAGGAGCCCGTGCAGCGACATGCCCGACGGTGGCACCGACAGCTCGGAGAGCTGCGCCTGGCCGAGCCCCGCGCATTTCAGCTCGAAGGTCCGGCGGTGCCATTCCAGATATTCGGTGAGTGACCTCCGTTCGTCCGCCACGCAGGACGGATCGACCCGCTCGCCCCCTACGCGAGCGGGTCGACTGGCCTCGGGAATCGGTCCGGTGGTCATGCCGAGAGCGTCCCATCCACCACCGACAATTTCCGGCGCGCGAGTGAGCCGTACGCGTGAACTCGTAGCCGGAAGTGCCGCGTCCGAGCTGACGACCGGAGCCGCCAGGAACTCGACGATAGGGACGACCACGACGAATCCGTCTCCGGGAGGCAGACCATGACGACCAGCTCATCGGCCCGGCCGCGCAGGCTGGGACCCCGTAGGCGTAAGGCTTTCCTGGTCACGCACATCGTCTCGGCCGGCGCGTGGATAGGTATGGACATCGCGCTCGGGATCCTGGTCTGCACCGCGTTGCTGACCAGCGATCCCGAGGTCACCGCCGGGAGCTATCGGGTGCTCCAGCTTTTCGCGGGCTGGCCGATGCTGGTCGCGAGCCTCCTCTGCCTGGCCAGCGGGATCGTGCTCGCCGTCGGCAGCAAATACGGTCTGTTCAGGTACTGGTGGGTGTTCGCCAAGCTCGTGGTGAACGTGGTGATGTCACTGCTGATCCTGTTCGTTCTCCGGCCAGGGCTGAACGACGTCGCTGCCAATGCGCAGCGTCTTGCGGCGGGCGACACGAGCCTCGGGTCGCCGAGCGGACTGCTTTATCCGGTCATCGTCGCGCCCGGTCTGCTGCTGTTCGCCTTCGTGCTTTCGACGTTCAAACCGTGGGGGCGGATCCGTCGTGCGCGCCGGGCTACCGCGTCCGACGTAGTGGAGAAGCCGCTTCACGACGGACGCGCGGTCACCTCGAAGAGCGGAGCCTGACAGCCATGAACACGCCAGTCGAAACCCACGGGCTGACCAAGCGTTATGGCGCCGCGACCGCCGTCGATGGTCTCGACATCTCCGTTCGCGCAGGCGAGGTTTACGGCTTCCTCGGCCCGAACGGCGCGGGCAAGACGACGACGTTGCGGATGCTGCTCGGGCTGATCCGGCCGACGGCGGGAACGCTGCGCCTGCTCGGCAGGGAGCCGGGCCCTCGCAGCCTGGAGCGGGTCGGAGCGCTCATCGAGGGCCCCGCGTTCTACCCCTACCTTTCCGCGAGAACGAACCTGCGGATCCTCGCCGACCACGCCGGCGTCGGCCGGGCGCGCGTGGACGCCGTGCTCGGCACCGTGAGCCTGACCGACCGGGCCCAGGACCGCTACGCGACCTACTCACTGGGGATGAAACAGCGGCTCGGACTCGCGGCCGCCCTGCTCAAGGAGCCCGAGCTGCTCATTCTCGACGAACCGACCAACGGACTGGATCCCGCCGGGATGGCCGACATGCGGGTCACCATTCGCAAGTTGGCCGCCGACGGCTGCACCGTGCTGCTGTCGAGTCACCTCCTGGCGGAGGTCGAGCAGATCTGCGACCGCGTCGGCGTGATCGACCACGGCATGCTCATCGCAGAGACGACTGTCGACGATCTCCGCACAGGTGGCGCGCTACGCATTGTCGCCAGTCCCGCGGACCAAGCTCGTGACCGGCTTCGCGCACTGTTCGGAGCAACGCTGGTACGTGGCGAAGGAGACGTCATCGAACTCGACGTCGATGCCGGCCAAGCCGCGCGGATCAACGCCGAGCTCGTCGGCGCCGGGATTTCGGTCAGCGAGCTCGGCTGGCAGGAACCCGACCTCGAGCAGACCTTCCTCGCCCTGACCGGAGGTGTTCCTCATGCTGACTAACGTTCGCGCCGAGCTGGCGAAGCAGTCCCGTAGGCCCGCGGCCTGGCTGCTGCTGGCCATCGCCGTCGTCCTGACCTTGACTTTCGGATATGTGATTCCGTTCGCCGGGCTGAACGGGTCCTCGAGGGCGCCGGGCAGCGGCCGCGGCCTGGCGACGATGCTGCCGGAGGCGATCGTGGGCAGCACGCTGGGCGGGCTGCCGGTCTTCGTCGGCGCGCTCGCGTTGGTCTTCGGCGTGCTGGTCGCCGGGAGCGAATACGGCTTCGGGACCTGGAAGACCGTGCTCGCGCAGCAGCCGTCGCGTGCCACGGTGCACGCTGCCAAGCTGGTGACACTGGCGACGGGGACGCTGCTGGGCGTCCTGGCGCTGTTCGTGTCGACCTCCGCCGCGAGCGTCGTCGTCGCCTCGGTCGAGAACCAGCCGATGCACTGGCCTGGCGTGGCCGACCTGCTGCTCGGTGTCGGCGCGGGCTGGCTCGTCACGACCATGTGGGGGACATTGGGCATCCTGCTCGCCGTCGGCTTGCGGTCGGTGGCGCTGCCGATCGGCCTCGGTCTTGTGTGGTTGCTGGCAGTGCAGAACCTGCTCGCCTCCATCGCCGCACCTCTGCTCGGCTGGGTCGCTCAGCTGCAGAAGGCACTGCCAGGGCCGAACGCCGGGGCGCTGGCTGCCGCACTCGGTGCCAACGCGGGTACTCCCGGTGTCGGACAGATCGTCGGCGGCGGACAGGCGACCGCGGTGGTCGTCGGCTATCTGCTGGTCTTCGGTGTCGTCAGCGGCTGGCTACTGCGCCGCCGGGACATCGCCTGACCGGCACTCCAGGGCGACCGGCGGCCGCGGCCGAGGCCCCGCTAGACTTGGCCGCGCGGGCCGTTAGCTCAATTGGTAGAGCTGCGGACTTTTAATCCGTAGGTTCTGGGTTCGAGCCCCAGGCGGCCCACTCGATCTTGCGTGCCCCCTGTTCGGCGGGCACGCCTTCCCCGCGGCGATCATCGTCCTGCCTTGTGGGGCCAAGCCCCACGCCCCAGCCGGGGGAACGCCTCCGGACCCCCATCCTTGTGGCTGGGGTGGGTTCCCTCGGTCCGGTTCGTGTGCTGACGCGTCAGGTAGTGGGGACACGCCGGGGAGTGCATCCAGCTGGAGCGCAGCTTCCGGTGAGTGAGGCCATCCCGGAGTTCGAAGACCAAACAGCAGTCGTTGGGGTCGTGGTTGCCGTTGGTCAGAATCGACGTCATGGTTTGCTACACGATCACTCGCTTGCCGTTGACATGGAGGCCGTGAAACGTGACTGCGCCGTCGCGTACGAGCAGCCGGGTGAAGACCGCGGCGATCTGATCGGTGTCTTGACTGGCGAAGGCTGGATGACGGCTTGAGTCATCATCGGTGACCCATCGATTCGGTGCCGGGGTGTGACTTCTTCCTGGGAAAAGCATGCGTTCGTCATGGAATCCAAGGTATTCGTGCATGGGAAATGGTGTGAGAAATAGAAGATCGCTTCGTTTGGTGTGGGAGGGTTACGGTAGGTGTATTGCGCTCTCTCCTGGTTTGCTCGATTGCCCTCAAGGGCAGGATTGAGCGTCACGTCGGCGTCGCACAGCGGGTAGATTGTTCGAAGCGCCAAGAAAACTTCGCGTTCGGGATAACCAGTGTGCGTCCGGTGATTTGCGAGATATTTCGCAATCGCGTGGTGGGGTGAACGCGGTCGAAAACCGGAAGTGCCCAGGACGAACTATTGCGAGAGGGGACGGGGTATGCCCGTGACTTCGGATCTCGATCGAACAATCGAGAAGTACGCCACTGGACGCTTCACCGACGCGACGCCGTTGCTGGAGGCGGGAATCGAGTCGCTGGCGCTGCTCCGGCTGGCGGTCGAGGTCGTTTCCGACGAGGACGCGGAGATCGACCTCGCCGACCTCGTCGACGTGCGTACGATCGGGGATCTCAAGGCCTGGCTGACGCGGTTGGCGGCCACCGCATGCTGACCGAGACGGGGCCGCGCTTCCCCCTCACCGGCTCCCAGCAGGGGCTTCTCGTGGTGCACAACCGGGCCTCCGGCCAGCCGGTCTACAACATGCTGGTCCGGTTCGACCTCGATCCACGGTATGACGCCGCCCAGGTCGAGGCCGCGCTCGCCGCGATGGTCGCCATGCAGCCCGCGCTCCGGCAGACCTTCGGCGTGCTGCCCGAGATGCACGCCCGGCTCACCCCGGCGGCCCCCACTCTCCCGTGCGAACGGGTGGTCGTGGCGCCAGCCGAGTTCGAGGCGGCGGTCGCGACCACCGCCCACAGGATCGGCAGGCCCGAGTTCGATCTGGAGAACGGCCCGGCGTACCGGTTCGCCACGGTGCGCGCGAGCGACGACAGTGCCTCGGTGATCCTGCTGGCAGACCATCACATCATTCTCGACGGGATATCGGTCGGCCCGATGGTCGGCGACCTGGAGCGCATGCTGACCGCACCGCTCACCTCGGCGGAGATCGACGCGAAGGTCAGCCTGCGCGAACGTGCCTACCTCAAGGAAGTGCTGGCACAGCAACGGGCTTCGACGTCCGCGGATGCGCTCGAGCGGTCCGCGGCGTGGGCGGAGCGGCTGCGCACGGTGCCGCCGCTGGAGCTGGCACCACGGCCGGGACGGCCCACTCAGACCTCGTTCACCGGGGGACGGGTGCGGTGGCGGCTCGACGACGCGGAGGCGGGTGCCCTCCACAGCCTCTGTCAACGGCTCGACGTCTCGCCGTTCGTGCTGTTCACCGGAATCTACGGCGCGGTGCTGGCCCGGCACGGCAACGTGCCGGAGGTGCTCGTCGGCTGCCCGTTCCTGGCCAGGCGCACCATCGGTGCCTTCGACCTGTGCGGGTTCTTCGTCAACACCCTGCCGGTGAACGTGTCGGTCGACTGGCATCGCACGGTCGCCGAACATCTGTCCACAGTGGTCAGTGGGGCGATCGATTTCTGCCGGGCCAACACCGATATCAGTTTCACCCAGCTCGTCGCGGACGTGCGGCCGGACCGGACGACGAACCGCAATCCGCTGTTCTCGGCGATGCTGGCGATGCAGGACACCTTCGCGGCCGGGCCGGACGGCCCGGTGCGCCGGGTCAGCGAACCGGGCAACGACACGGCCAAGTTCGACCTGTGGCTCGGCGCGACGCCGGTGGACGGCAGCTGGCTGCTGGAACTGGAGTACGACAAGGAACTGATCGCCCCGGTCGTGGCCGACGGCCTGCTCACCTCCCTGCGCACCGCGTTGCGGCGGGCGTGGGACGACAGCTCCCGGACACTGGCCGAGCTGTTCACCGACGCGTCGGCGGCGGCCAGTACCCGATCCGACGGCTGGAGTTCGCGGCCGCGGTATCCGACGCTGGTCGAGGGCGTCGAAGCGACGGCGCGGCAGAGCCCGGACGCGATCGCCATCGAGGAACCCGGACGCCGACTGACCTACGCGGAACTCGTCGACGCGGTGGAGCGGGCTTCCGGCGGACTCGCCGAACAGGGCATCGGGAGGGGCGACCTGGTCGGACTGGCTGCCGACAACCTCGGTGACGCCGTGACCGCGATACTGGCGATCCTCCGCCGTGGCGCGGGTTTCCTTCCCCTCGACGAAAATCTCCCGGCCGAACGCCTGACCTACATGGCGGACAAGGCGGAATGCCGTCTGGTCGCCGGGAACGAAGTCGTCCGGGGCGTACCCGCGGTGGCCGTCAAGGAACTGGTGGAGGCTGACCCCGTCGAGGCCGCGCATGATCCGGACGCGCCGGTCTACGTCATGTTCACCTCGGGCTCGACCGGAGCGCCCAAGGGTGTCCAAATGGGACAGCGGTGGCTGACCCAACTGGCCGCCTGGCAGGCCGACGCGCTGCGCATGGACCGCGACACCCGGTTCCTCCAGTACGCGCCCCTCGGTTTCGATGTGTGCTTCCAGGAAATCCTGCCGACCCTGCTCAGCGGCGGCACGGTGGTTTCGCGAGGACCTGCCGATCGGCGTGACTTCGCCGCGGTGCTGCGGCGGATCGCCGAAGTCGAGGCCACGCACGTGTACCTGCCGGTGGCGGCGCTGCGCCCGCTGGCGTTGCACGCGCTGGACCGGGGAACGCGGCTGCCCGCGTTGCGCCATCTCTGCGTCTCGGGTGAGCAGTTGCTGGTGGACGAGCAACTGCGGGAGTTCTTCGTCCAGCATCCGCACTGCGAGCTGGTGAACCACTACGGCCCCACCGAAACCCAGGCCGTCACCACGCGCCGGCTGTCCGCGGAGGACGCGGTGTGGCCGGTGCACGTGCCGATCGGGACGCCGTTGCCCGGCGTGGCCGCGTACGTGGTTGACGCGACCGGGCACCTGGCGCCCGTGGGCGTCTCCGGCGAGCTGTATCTCGGCGGGAACTGCCTCTCCGATGGCTACCGCAATGATCCGGTGCTGACCGGGGAACGGTTCGTGCCGGACACCTTCGCCGGATCCGGCCTGATGTACCGCACCGGGGACCTGGTGGTCCGTGACCACCGCGGCGAGCTGATCTACCTCGGCAGGCTCGACACCCAGGTGAAGATCCGGGGCAACCGGGTCGAGCTGTCCGAGATCGAGGCGGTGGCGACCCGGGTACTCGGGGTACGCCAGGCCGTCGCGGTGGTGCAGGGCGAAGGCGCCGCCAAGGAGCTCGCGCTGCTGCTGGTCGCGCATCCTGGTGCGACGCCCGATCCGGAGCGGGTGCGTACCCATCTCGCGGCGACACTGCCGGAATACATGCGTCCACTGTGGATATTCACGGTGCCCGAGATCCCGGCGACGGGCACCGGGAAGACCGACCGCGCGGCACTCGGCCGGATGGTCGGCGAACTGCTCGCCGCCCAGCGGCAGGACGACACCCAGGTGTCCGTCGAGTACGAGAGTGACCTCGAACGCGAACTTGCGGCCTTGTGGTCACGCGTGCTCAAGGTCGACGGCATCGTCCGCGACCGGCCGGTGCTGGAGTACGGCGCGCATTCGCTGAACATCTTCACCACCTTCGCGGAGATCCAGCAGGCCTACGGGGTCACGCTGGCGATGGGCGAGTTCTTCGCGTCGCCCACGATCGCCACGCTGGCCGCGCTGATCCACTCGGCACAGGAGGAAGAATGCTGAAAGTGACGGCGAGCGACCGGCTGATCCCGTTGGTACGTAAGGGGTCTCGGCCCTCGTACGTGCTGCTCCCCGGCGCAGGTGGCGGTCTCGCTTACTACCTGCGGATGGCGGGATTCCTCGGGAAGACCGGCAATGTGTACGGCATCCGGGCGTCAGGCTTGGTGGCAGGCGAAGAACCCGAGAACCGGCTCTCCGACATGGCGGACTCGGCGTTGCGGACGCTGGACGACGCGGGGATCGAGCCGTCGCTGATCGTCGGCTGGTCGATGGGCGGCGTGATCGGCTGGGAGGTGTGCCAGCGGCTGGCCGAGCGTGGCGTCCAGCCCGCGCTGGTGCTGCTGGACTCGTCACCGTTCCCCTTCGTGGGCGACGCCGAGTTCACCGACTGGCTGCTCGGCAAGATCGGCGGTCAGCTCGGCCCCAGCCCCGACGAGGGGAGCGCGGCGCGGCTGAAGGGCGTGCTGCTGGGCCAGTTGAACGCGCTCGCCGAGAACAACGTCGACCGCCCGTACGCGGGACGGGTGCTGCTGGTGACCTGCGCCGAGCCGGCGGACGCGCGGGAGCAGAACCTGGCTGCCTGGCGGAGGCTGGCCCCGGACCTGCGTGAACACACGGTGGACGTCGATCACTACTCCGTGGCCAAGCCGGAGAACTTCGCGGCGCTGAGCGACCCGCTGGCCGCCTTCCTCGCCCACTGAACCCCAGGAGTCTGCCGTTATGACAACCCGTTCCCTCTTCGACTGGTTCCACGCCTCGGCGAAGGCATACCCGGACAATGTGGCGCTGGAGGTCGGCGCCGAGACCTACACCTACCGCGAGCTGCTGGGCGCGGTGGAGCAGGTTTCGGGAGCGATGCGGGCCGCGCACGACGGCACGCTCAAGCGGATCGGGCTGCTGACCGCGCGCAGCACCCCCGGCTACATCGCCTATCTGGCGGCGCTGCGGCTCGGCGCGACCGTGGTGCCGATGAACCCGGCCAACCCGGCCGCCCGCAATCTGGGCATCACCGCCGAGGTGGGGCTGGACCTCACCATGGTCGACGACAGCGCCGGTGACGGCGCGGCGGAGTACCGGGCCAACGCCGGTGTCGACATCCTCGACCTGACCGGGGACAGCTGGAAGCGGTACCTGGAAACGGATCCCGCACTGGTGGTCCCGGCGGTCGTGGAGCCCGATCCGGACGATCCCGCGTACCTGATCTGCACCAGCGGCACCACCGGCCGCCCGAAAGGCGTGCCGATCACGAACGCCAACGTCTCCGGGTTCCTGTCCGAAGTGGCGAAGCGCTACCGGTTCGGGCCTGCCTCCCGTGGCGCGCAGACGTTCGAGCTGAGCTTCGACGGGCACGCGCTGGCCATGTTCGGGACGTGGGGCGGCGGTGGCGCGGTGGTCGTCGCGCAGCGCACGGACGTGCTCGCGCCGGTGAAGTTCATCAACACCCGGCGCCTCACGCACTGGATGTCCGTGCCCTCGCTGATCTGGTTCGCCAAGCGGTTGCGCGCGCTGGGCCCCGGCAGCATGCCGACGCTGGAGCTGAGTTCGTTCGGTGGCGAGGCGCTCACCGTGGAGCACGTCGAGGCGTGGACCGCGGCCGCGACGAACACCGCGGTGATCAACTGCTACGGGCCGAGCGAGTGCGCCTGCATCGTCACCGCCTACGAGGTGCCTGCCGACCCGGCCGAGCGGATCGAGACCTCGAACGGCTCGCTGCCGATCGGGGATGTCTTCCCCCGCCTGGAATACGTGCTGCTCGACGAGGATCTGCGCCCCTCGGACGACGGGGAACTCTGCGTGCGCGGCGATCAGCGGTTCCCCGGCTACCTCGACCCCGCCGACAACATCGGCCGCTTCGTGTCCATTGTGGACGATGAGGTGACGGTCTACGACGGGAGCACCCCGCTCACCCCCGCGCACTGGTACCGCACCGGGGACCGGATCCGCCGGGAGAACGGCGAACTCGTGCACCAGGGCCGCGTCGACCACCAGGTCAAGGTGCTCGGCAACCGGGTGGAACTCGGCGAGATCGAGAGCGCCCTGCGCAGGCACAGCGCGATTTCCGAGGCCGTGGTCGTCACGATTCCCGCCGCGGACGGGGAAGTCGACCTGCACGCCTTCTACCTCGGGGAGCCGCTCGCCGAGGAGGAGCTGAACGGGCTGGTCGCCGACCTGCCGCAGTACATGCGGCCGCGGGGGTTCCACCACCGCGAACAGTTCCCGATCACCGACAACGGCAAGGTCGACCGCCGTCGTCTCGTCGACGGGTTCCCCGGCCGCTGAGCCGGAATCCGGTTACCTGCGAGGAAGGGGCCAATCGTGCACACCGACGTGGAACGGGGGACCGTCACCGCCGCGGCCACGCCGACGCAAGAGGCGATGTGGTGGTTGCACCAGCGGGCGAAGAACAAGTCGGTCTACCACATCACCTGGCGGCTGGCCGCCGGCAGCGCGATCGATCCGGCCGCGCTGGCGACCGCCTGGCAGTGCGTGGTCGACCGGCACGACGTGTTGCGAACTTCGCTGTCGAGGCCGGGCGACGACGTCCTGCTGCGGGTCCGGCCCGCGTTGCCTGCCCCGGTGCGCCGGGTCGAAGTGGACGATCCCGGCGACGTGGACAAGGACGTACTGCTGCGGCTGATCGCGGAGGAGGCGCAGCAACAACCGATGGCGCTCGAACACGCGCCGCTGGCGAGGCTCGCCGCCGTCCGCGTCGCTGACCGGCACGAACTGGTGCTTACGGTCCACCACCTGATCCTCGACGGCTGGGGACTGCAACTGGTGATGGAAGATCTGTCGACCGCCTACGCCGCCGCGGTCGCCGGCCGGGAGCCGGAGTTCGCCACCGAACCGGAGCCGTTCCACCACTACGCGACCGGCCAGCGGGAGACGGCCACGAGCACGCGGTGGGCGGACGACGTCGAGTACTGGCGGGACAGGCTGGCGGGCGCGTCCGCCACCACCGTGGCCGCCACCACCGACGCCGAGTTCGTGCCCGGCGCGCCCGGCGTGGTGTTCCGCCACACCTTCAGCGAAGCGGCCACGGCAGGGATCGCGGCACTCACGACAAGCACGTTCGCCACCCCCTTCGCGGTTTTCCAGGCCGCGATGCATATCGTGCTCGCCCGAGGGGGCGCCGGGCCGGACGTCACGATCGGCACCGAAATGGCCAACCGGATGACGCCGCGCGAGCAGGGGCTCGTCGGTTATCTCGCCAATCTGTGCCTTTCCCGGGCGCACGTGGCCGACACCGACCGCGTGCTCGACGTCGTGACCGCCGCCCGTGACGACGCCTGGGCGATGCTCACGCACCAGTCCGCGCCCTATCCGTTCGTGTTCGGCGCGCTGCCCGGGGAAACCCGGCGCACGCTGACCGACGACTGCCCGGTGGGGCTGAGCCATCTCGGGCCGATCGGCACCGGGCTCGGGCTCGGCGACGTCGGGCTGACCCTGCTGCCCAGCCCGAACCGGGCGGCCAGAGCGGATTTTTCGATCTCCACCTGGGAAGCCGACGGCACGTACCACGCGGAAGTCGAGTACAACACGGGCCGCTACGACCAGGCGACCGCCGAGGCACTGCTCACCGATCTGGACGCCGTGCTGGCGGCCGACCCGGACCAGCTGGTGGGCAGCGTCCAGGTGCGTACCCGCGCCACCCCGGCACGGACCGATCACGTGCCCGAGATCGCCGCCCCCGCGGGGCACCCCGAGTCGGCCGCCTGGCGGCACGTGGACGCGGTGTGGTCGGACCTGCTCGGCGCGCCGCCCGAGGGGTCCGATGTGGACTTCTTCGCCGCGGGTGGGAATTCGCTGCTCCTGCTGAGGCTCAGCGCCGCGCTGGAGGCGGCCACCGGGGTGGTCGTCGACGCGGTGGAATGGCTCGCTGAGCCGACCCCGCGCGCGTTGGTGTCCCTCTTGGCGGGGAACGAGGACGAGCCGGGCGACGGCACCACCACGACCACGGTCGTGCTGCGCGAGGGCACCGGCCCGCACCTGCACCTGGTGCCCGGGGCGGGCGGCAGCCCGAGCGACTTCCGGGCGATCGTCGAGGCGCTCCCCGCGCAGTGGCGGGTGACGGCTTCCCGGGAGCAGGAACCCGCGACGAGCGTGCGGGACATGGCGCGACGTTTCGCGGCGGACCTGGCAGCGGAGGGAATCGAGCCGGACCTGCTCGGCGGCTGGTCGATGGGCGGGCTGGTGGCCTACGAGATGGCTCGCGAGGCGCCGAAACCGTTGGTGCTGCTGGATTCTCCGCCACCTGTGGGGTATCCGCCCACCGCGGAGGACGAGCTGTTCGACACCTTCGCGGCGGCGTTCACCACGGGCCTGCCGGTAGTGGCAGGCGAGCCCGCGTTCCGCGTCCGGGTGCTCGCCGCCTGGCTGGCGGCGATCGGACAGCCGATCCCCGCCGACGCGCTGGAAGAGCGATGGCGCGCCTACACCAGGCACGCTCGGATGGGCGAGGCCTACGTCAGCGCGGCGGAGCTGCCGGTCGCGGCACTGATCGTCGGTGCGGACCTGCGGGCGAGCGAGTGCGAGGAATGGGAGGGCCGGTTCCGCGGGCCGAGCGTGCTGACGGTCGACACCGACCACCATGGAGTGCTGCGGGACGCGGCCGCGTGGGAAGTGGCCGTGGCGATCGCCGGATTCGGCCTGCGGGACGCGGCGTGAACACCGGCAACCGGGTCGTGCTGAAGATCGGCACCAGTTCCCTGATCACCGACGGTCGCGTGGATCCCCAGCGCGTCGACCGGCTTTGCACGGCGATCCAGCGTGGCATCGCAGCCGGTCTGGCGCCGGTGCTGGTGGCCTCCGGCGCGATCGCCGTCGGCCGCACCGCGTATCCCGAGGCGTCCTCCGTCGAGGACGTCGCCCAGCAGGTGGCCGCCGCACTGGGGCAGGGCGTGCTCTACCCGGCGTTGCGCGAGCGTTTCGCCGCCAGCGGCCTGACGACAGGCCAGGTGCTGCTCACCCCGCACGACCTGATCGAGCCGGGCCGGGGCGCGCGGGTGCGGGCGCTGCTCGACGAGATGCACGGGCACGGTTTCCTGCCGGTCGTCAACGAGAACGACGCGCTCGGCGTTCGCAACAACGACGTCCTCGCCGCGCTGCTCGCAGGGTTCCTCCGCGCGGAGCTCCTCCTGCTGCTGACCAACGTGCCCGGTCTCTACGACGGCAACCCGATGCTGGGCGCGACCGCGCGCCGGATCGGCCACGTGCCCTCGCTGACTCCGGAACTCGAAGCCCTGGCAGGGGATTCGCTGGGCGACGGGGGCACCGGCGGCATGCGGATGAAGCTGGCCGCGTGCTGGATCGCCACCTACGCGGGGGTTCGCACCGTCATCGCCGACACCGCCGATCCCGCCGTCCTCATCGACGCTCACCGCGGTGTCGCGGTGGGCACGGACTTCGCGCCGCGCCCGATCCGCGGCACTCCGCCGTCGGCCGGCCGGTTGTGGCGTGCTTTCCGGACTCCGCCGAGGGGCGCGATCACCTGCGGCCCGGCCGGGCAGCTGGCCATCGAACACCGGCAACCGTTGCGGCGGGTGCAGATCACCACCGCGCGCGGCCGGTTCCGCGCGGGCGACGTCGTGGACCTGAGGGGTCCGGACCAGCGCCTGCTCGCCCGCGGCGGCATCCGGTTCGCCGCGGACACCGTCGAGTTCGGCTGTGCGCCGGGCACCGCACTGCTCGCCGGTTCCGACTACGTACGCATCGGAGAGGACTGAAATGACCGTGCTGGATCAGTGCCGGGACGCGGTCGCGGCCTCGGCCGTGATCACGCAGCTGACCACGGAGAAGAAGAACGCGCTGCTGCGGGACATGGTGACGGCCATCGAAACGCGGCTGGGCACGATCATCGAGGCCAACGCCGAGGACGTCGCCGCGGCGAAAGCGGCGGGCACCTCGGCCACGCTGGTGGACCGGCTGACCCTGACCGAGCGGCGGGCGGCCGGGCTGACCGCCGCCATCCGGACGATCATCGACCTGCCCGATCCGTCGGGCCGGGTGGTGGAGGGCTGGACCCGGCCGAACGGCCTGCGCATCGAACGGGTGCTGGAACCGCTGGGCGTCGTCGCGGTGATCTACGAGGCCCGCCCGAACGTCACGGCCGAGGTGGCCGCGCTGTGCCTGAAATCGGGGAACTGCGCCGTGCTGCGCGGATCTTCGACGGCGATGCGCACCAACCGCGCCATCATGGCGGCGCTGGACGTCGCGATCGCCGCGCACCCCGGCGTCCCGGCCGCGGCCGTGCAGCTGATCGACGACCCTTCGCGGGAAGCCGCGCTGGAACTGATGCGCGCCAAGGGTTACGTCGACCTGCTGGTGCCGAGGGGCGGCCCGGACCTCATCGCCTCGGTGGAACGGAACGCGACCGTGCCGACGGTGATCGACGGCGCGGGCAACTGCCACCTCTACGTCGACGCCTCCGCGCGGCGGGAGATGGCCACCGAGGTGACGGTCAACGCGAAGACGTCCCGGCCGAGCGTGTGCAACGCGATCGAAACCCTGCTGGTGCACGAGGATCTGGTGGCGGACTGGCTGCCCCGGGCACTGGACGAGCTGGCCGCGGCCGGCGTCGAGATCCGCGGCTGCGCCAAGGTGTGCGAGGCGTGGCCGAAGGCGGTGGCCGCCACTGCCGAGGACTGGGCGACCGAGTACCTGGACCTCGTGCTCGCGGTCCGGGTTGTGTCCGATGTGGACGGAGCGATCGCGCACATCCGGGAGTACGGCACCGGGAACGCGGAAGGCATTGTCGCCCAGGACATCGCGGTGGCGAACCGGTTCGCCCGCGAGGTCGATTCCGGCAGCGTGTTCGTCAACGCCTCGCCCCGCTATTCCGACGGCGGCGAGTTCGGCTACGGCGTCGAAATCGGGGTCTCCACACAGAAACTGCACTCGCGGGGCCCGATGGGCCTGACCGCGCTGACGACCGCGAAGAACGTGGTCTGGGGAACCGGACAGACGAGGAAGGTGGCCTGATGGACGGCATGAGCCCGCTGCGGCCCAGCGCGTTGGTGGAGACGGTCGACCAGGCGATCTCCATCAAGTACAACAACCTGGTCTACGACCTCGAAGCGACCGGCCACGACATCATCACGCTGTCGCTCGGCGAGTCGTTCTTCGACGTGCCCGCACCGGATTTCGGTGATTTCGAGCCGGGAGAACTGCACCACTACTCGCATTCCCGTGGCCTGCCGGAACTGCGCAGGCGGCTGGCCAAGTACTACGGGGACGAGTTCGGCCTTCCCGTCGATCCCGACCACGAAATCCTGATCACCGCGGGCTCCAAGGTGGCGATCTACCTGGCGTTGCTGGCGACCGTGGAACCCGGCGACGAGGTCGTGGTGCTCGAACCGTCCTGGCTGAGCTATCCCACGCAGGTCTGGCTCTGCGGCGGTGTGCCGGTCTCGGTGCCACACGACGTCGGCGTCTTCGAGCTGGACAGGTACGTGACCAGCCGGACCCGGGCGATCATCGTCAACAACCCGAACAATCCGAGCGGTCGCGTCTACACGGCGGCCGAACTGGGCTTTTTGCACGAACTGGCCGAACGGCACGGTCTGCTGCTGGTGGTGGACGAGGCGTACAACGAATTCGTGCCGCCCGGCACCCGGTTCGTCACCTGTGGTGCCGCCGACCCTGACAAGCAGCACACGCTGACAATCAATTCGATGTCCAAGAACTACGGCATTTCCGGGTGGCGGGTCGGTTACGTCATCGCGCACCGCACCCTGATCGAGGAGATCCTGAAGGTCAACCAGCACCTGATCACCTGCGCACCGACGCCGTTGACGCGCTACCTCGCCGAGCATTTCGACACGCTCATCGAGCGCACCAGGCCACAGATCCAGGACGTCGTCGCGACGCGGAACGAGGTGGCGGGCTGGCTGGCCGAACGGGGAATCGAGGTGCTGCCCGGCTCGGCGACGTTCTACCTGTTCGCGTCGCTGGGAAATTCGACGCTGGGATCGGACGCCTTCGCCGAGCGCCTGCTGCGCGAGTCCGGGGTCAGCGTGGTGCCCGGAATCGCGTACGGGGAATCCTGCGATCACTACATCCGCATCTCGGTCGGCACCGAAACACCCGAGCGGATCCGGCGCGGCATCGACGCGATCGCCCGGCTCATCGAAAACACCGGCGGATAAGGCGGTGCGGGTCGACCTGGTCGCGGACCTCGGGGAAGGCTTCGGCGCCTACCGGATAGGCGACGACGCGGCATTGCTCGACGTCGTCTCGTCCGCGAACGTCGCCTGTGGCTTCCACGCCGGCGACCCGCGGCTGATGGAGGAGACGGTGGCCGCGTGCGCCCGCCGGGGGATCGGGGTCGGCGCGCATCCCGGGTTCCCGGATCTGGCGGGTTTCGGCAGGCGCGCCATGGAACTCACCCCGCGCGAGGTGCGGACCGACGTGCTCTACCAACTCGGCGCGCTAAGCGCGTTCGCCAGGGCGTGCCGCACCCGGCTGCGACACGTGACCCCGCACGGCAGGCTCGGCAACCTGGCGATGACCGAGCGGCCGTACGCGGAAGCCGTTGTCGACGCGGTGGCCGCCTACGACCGTTCGCTGGCCGTGGTCACCCAGGACGGCGTGCTCGCCGAAGCCGCGGGCCGGGCGGGGCTGGCGGTCGCGATCCTCATGCTGGCCGACCGCGCCTACCGCGACGACGGCACGCTGGTGCCGCGCCGGGAACCGGGCGCGGTCATCACCGATCCCGCCGAGGTGGCCACCAGAGTGGTGCGGGCGGTCACCGGCGGCGTGGTGCGCACCGTCACCGGCCGGGACCTCCCGATCACGTGCGACACCGTGCTGGTGCACGGCGACACTCCGGGCGCGGTCGAACTCGCGCGCGGGGTCCGTGCCGCGCTGCACCAGGCCGGAGTACGCATCGCCCCGCTCGCGGACGTGCTGACGAACCGGGGCGCGCGATGAAGCTCGACATCAAGCCTTACGGTGACTCGGCACTGCTGGTCCGGCCCGGCGAAGGATCGGCGTGGCACACCGTGCAGAGTCTCGCCGACGCCCTCGACGCCTCCGGCGTGACCGGGCTGTGTGATCTGGTCGCGACCTACGACAGCCTGCTCGTCGCGTTCGACTGCGTGCGTACTGGGCACCACGAGCTGGCGAACCGGATCCGTTGTCTTGCGGACACGCTGGAAAACCCTGATGTGCCAAGGGTTTTCCAGCGCTTCGAGATCCCGGTCGGCTACGGCGGCGAGCACGGTCCCGATCTCGCGGACGTCGCCGGGGAACTCGGGCTGAGCGAGGACGAAGTGGCGCGGCTGCACAGCGGTGCCGAGTGGGTGGTGCGGTTCCTCGGCGCCCCGGCGGGCGCGCCGATGCTCGACGGCTCACCGTTTCCCGGCCGGGTGAGCCGCCGCTCGCGTCCACGGACGACGGTGCCCGCCGGGTCGGTGGCCGTCTCCGGCACGCAAGCGGTGATCTACCCGGTGGTTTCGCCAGGCGGCTGGCGGCTGATCGGCCGGACACCGCTGCGGCTCGTGGATCCCGCTCGGGACCCCATGACGCCGTACCGGCCGGGTGACCGGTTCCGTTTCGTGCCGATCCCCGCCGCGGGCTGGCCGGATGCCTCGGGCCGGCCGCGATGATCCGGGTGCGGCGAGCCGGACTCGCCGGCGTCACCGATCTGGGCAGGCCCGGCCTGGCCAGACAGGGCATCCCGGCGGGTGGCGCCGCCGACCAGTACTCGGCGGCGGTGGCCAACATCCTGGTGGGCAACGCGGAAAACGCGCCGCTGATCGAAGTGACGGCGTCGGATTTCGCGTTCACCACGGATCAGGCAGCGTTTCTGGCGGTGACCGGAGCGCCGGTGACTGTCACCGCGGGCGGGTCCGTCCGCCGAACCTGGGATCCCCTGTGCGTCGGCGCGGACGAGCCGGTGGAACTGACTGGACTCAGCGGCGGTCTGCGAGCCTACGTCGCGGTCAACGGCGACTGGCGCGTCGATCGGACGCTCGGCAGTTGCGCCGCCGCGCCGGAACTCGGGGTACGCACCTGGCTGCGCGCGGGCGCGACGATCGACGTGCGCGACGGCTACCGCCCCGACCGCCATCCCGTCTTCGTACTCGGCGCCCACCGGCCTCGATTTCCCGACCCGCTCGCCATCGACATCACCGCGGGCCCGGACGCGGACGAGTCGGTGGCGGCGGCCCTGACCACGGCCACCTATGTGGTCAAGTCCGAAAGCGACGACGTCGGCGTCCGGTTGGACGGCCCGGCGCCGTCCGGGGTCGCCCGGACCGATCTGTTGTCCAAAGGGGTGCCCGCGGGCGCGGTCGAACTGCCGCCGGGGGACGAACTGCTGGTGTTGCGCCGCTCCCATCCGATCACCGCGGGCTATGCGGTGATCGCGGTCGTGACCCGGGCGGGGCTGTCCACATTGGGCCAGGCGAGGCCGGGGCATCGGCTGCGGTTCCGGCTCCGCACGCTCGAGGAAGCGGTCGCGGACCGTCGGCGGCAACGTCAAGCACTCGACGACCTGACCCGCCGGGCACACACCGCGTTCACCAGCGTCGGCGTCCCGGTCCGGGCCGCTCGAAGGACCAGCTGAAGAGGGAAGGGAGCGGTCATGACGAAACCGGCACAAGCGGAGGTGGTCGTCCCTTCCGCCGATCCCAGCACGCGGAACACCGCCGTGCTGGTGGTCTTCACCGCGGCCACCAACCTCGCCGACGGCGTGCTCAAGGTGGCGCTACCGCTGATCGCCACCTCGCTGACCACTTCACCGGCGTTGATCTCCGGGGTGCTGACCACCCTGATGCTGCCGTGGTTGTTCACGGCGTTGCACGTCGGTGTCCTGGTCGACCGCGGGGACCGGCGGAAACTGTTGTGGCTGGCCAACGCCGTCCGGGTCGCGGTGGTGGGCGGTTTCCTCGTCGCGGTGACGGCGGGCGCGCTGAACCTGGTGATGATCTACACCGGCGGCGTGATCCTCGGAGTCGCCGAAGTGATCGCGCTGACCTCCGCGGCCGCGCTGCTGCCCTCGGTGGTGTCCGGGCCGAAACGGGAACGAGCGAACTCCTGGCTGACCGGTTCGGAAACGGTCTGCAACGAATTCATCGGGCCGTTCCTCGGCGGTCTGCTGGTGGCGGCGGGAACCGGAATCGTGCTGGGCGCCACCGCGATCACCTACGCGATCACCGCGGCCACACTGATCTTCCTGGTCGGCCGGTTCCGGGCGGCCAGGGCCACCGGCCCCGGCGACGTCGAGGCGGCGCGGCCCGCGATCCACGCGCAGATCGCCGAGGGCCTGCGGTATCTGTGGGAACAACGGGTCCTGCGCGTGATGACCCTGCTGGTCGCCGTGCTCAACGCGTTGTGGGGAGCCTGGCTGGCGTTGATGCCGTTGTACGCCACCACGTCCATGGGCGTGAGCACTGCCGCGTACGGCCTGCTGGTGGGCGCGCTGGGTGTCGGCGGAACCTGCGGAGCGGTGCTGGTGGCCCCCGCCAACCGGTTCTTCGGACGGCGGCGGGTGATGTTCGCCAACATCTTCCTGACCGGTGCCATGGTCGCCTTCCCCGCGATCAGCACGAACGTCGGAGTGGTGGCGGTCGGTGCGTTCCTCGGCGGGCTGGGCGGCGGGCTGTGGGTGGTCAACGCCCGGACCGTCAGCCAGACGCTGGTCGACGAGTCGATGATGGGCCGGTACAGCGCCGTCGCCCGGTTGTTCGGGTGGGGTTCGGTGCCGCTCGGCGGCTTCGGTGCCGGGTTGCTGGCGGAGTGGGCGGGGGTCAGGGTCGCGTTCGCCGTGTTCACGCTGCTCGCGCTGACCGTCGTCGTCCCCTTCCTCCGGGTCTATTCCCGGCCGGTGGCCGCCGAGATGGAGACACGGATTTCCACGGGCGCGGAGCCAGCGGTTCCCCGGGCCTGAGGCAGGTCCACGTGGGCCTGTGCCCTTTGGAGGGTGAAGTGTGCACTTGCGCCTCTGGACATCTCCGGCGCGCCGGGTTCGTGTCTACTGTGGACACAGTGCGTGATCCACCGGCGGGGCATGGTCGCTCTGCGTGGAAATCCGGCCGTGAAGATAACTGGTCGACAAACTTCCGGCGATCGCACAACGCAAACGGGGGCAGGGACGTCTGAACTGTCGTGAAGAGGATGCGAATCGCGGGTCTGGGTGCGCTGGCGCTGCTGCTGACGGCGTGCGGCGGGCAGACCGAGGTGGTCGGGGTGGCGCAGTCGGCGCCGAACGTGGTGCCGGCGGCGAAGGTCGCGGTCGTCAGTCAAGGGAGCGATCAGCTGAGCCCGCGCTCGCCGATCGTGATCAAGGCGAGCGACGGCACCCTGCAGTCGGTGACGGTCACGAACCCGCAGACGGGCAATACGGTCAAGGGCGACTTTTCCGCCGACAAGATCACCTGGACCAGCGACGACCAGCTCCGCTACGGGGCCACGTACCAGGTCGTCGCCACCGCGGTGAACAAGGAGGGCAAGCCTGTCGAGCAGCGGAGCGAGGTGCACACGCTCACGCCGAAGGGGGTCGTGACGCCCACGCTCCTGCAGCCGGCGTCCGACGGCACGTTCGGTGTCGGGCTGGTCATCGGCGTCAAGTTCGACCGCGACGTCCCGGACAAGGCCGCCGTCGAGAAGTCCCTCAAGGTCACCTCCTCGCCCGAGCAGGGCGGTAGCTGGTACTGGGTCAACAAGCGCGAGGCGCACTTCCGGCCGCAGTCGTACTGGAAGGCCGGCTCCACGGTGAAGCTGGAGTCCACGACGTTCGGCCAGGACATCAGCGGCGGCGTCTACGGCGGCCCGGACATCTCGGCGACGTACAAGGTGCATGACTCCTGGATCGCCAAGGCGGACGGCAACACCCACCAGATGCAGGCCTTCCACAACGGCGAGCTGGTCAAGACCGCGCCGATCAGCATGGGCAAGACCGACAACACGCCGCCGCGTGGGCCGACGCCGACGTTCAACGGGACACACACCGTGCTCGGCAAGCAGGCCCACATGATCATGGACTCGTGCACCTACGGCGTGTGCGAGGGCCAGCCGGGTTACTACAAGGCGCCCGAGAACTGGGACGTGCAGATCTCCGGCGACGGCGAGTACCTGCACGAGAACCTGGCGACGGTGAGCGTGCAGGGCAGCCAGAACGTCTCCAACGGCTGCCTGAACATGAACACCGAGAACGCCAAGTGGTTCTTCGACAACTTCAACGTCGGTGACGTCGTCGAGGTGACCAACTCCGGCGGCCCGCAGCTGAACATCAACAACGGGCACGGCGACTGGGCCATCGACTGGAGTGCCTGGCAGGCGGGCAGCGCCCTGCACGGCTGACCCGCACCCACCCGCAGCATCCGGAACGTGCTGGATCCCGACATCGGGATCC
>NZ_JBHYIK010000022.1:0-18410 GCF_042739735.1 Amycolatopsis sp. NPDC059027
TCCCCGCAAAACCCTGAACTGGCTCAGCCCCAAAGAAAAACTCAACATGATACTGTCCTAAGTAGAGCATGTTGCGACGATCGCATGAATCCGCCTCCCATTCGCGACACGTCAGAGGGTGATCACGATCTTGCCGTGGACGTGACGTCCGGCTTGCAGTGTCACGGCGTCGCGGATCTTCTCGATCGGGAAAGTGGCGGCGATCGGCACGGTGAGTTCGCCGGCGAGGATCGCGTCGGTGATCCGCTTCATGGCGTCCGGCTCCGCGTCGAAACCGCCGGTCGCGCGCACGCCGCCGGGAGGGGTGGGCCCCGCGGCGATGGTGGAGATCCGCTCGGGCGGCACGCCGAGCGCGAGCGCGGTCTCGGCCGTCTCGGTGCCGAACAGGTCGGTCGCCGCGGTCACGCCGTCGGGGGCGAGTGCCCGTACCCGATCAGTCAGTCCGGGGCCGTATGTCACGGGCTCGGCACCGAATTGGCGCAGGAACTCGAAAGTACTCTCCGCGGCGGTCCCGATCACCCGGGCGCCGGCGAGCTTCGCGAGCTGCACCACGAACACACCGACGCCGCCCGCGGCGCCGCCGACCAGTACGGTGTCGCCCGCCCGCGGATCGATGGACGCCAGCGCGGCGGCGGCGGTCATACCTGCCACCGGGAGCGTTGCCGCCACCTCGTCGCCGACGCCCTCCGGCGTAGGCCAAAGCGCGTCGGGCGCCGCAGTGGGCGTCTTGACCACCACGAAATCGGCGACGGCCCTGCTCAGCGCGCCGCCGTGGACACGGTCGCCCACAGCGAATCCCGTGGCGCCGGGCCCGGCCTCGTCGACGACCCCGGCGAAGTCGAAACCGAAGCCCGATGGCACGGTGATACCGAACTGGGCGGCCGCTTCGGGCCGCGCCGCGATACCCCAGTCCATGGGATTCAGACCGGCGGCCGTGACACGGACGCGGACCTCGCCGGGCCCGGCGTGCGGCTCCGGAATCTCTAGCAACTCCAACACTTCTGGGCCTCCGAACGTCTCATGGACAACGGCTCGGCTCATGGGGACCTCCAATGACACGGTGATGGGACCGTTCGCGGCACGATCCAATAAGGACTGTCCTATCGCAACGATGACCAGAACTCGACGAGGATCTCGGCGGCCTGTTTCGGCGCCTGGTACGGCCAGAAGTGACCCACGCCTTCGAGCAGCCGGAACCGCGCACCCAACGCGGCGGCCACCTCGCGTGCCTTGGCCTCGTCGGAGAACTCGTCGTCGGCCGGGTGCAGGATCAGGCCCGGCGCGCCGGTCGGGGTGAGCGGGCCCCAGTCGGCGTGCGCGGTCGACGTGACCGAGCGGTACAGCGACAGGATGGACGCGCCCATGGTCTCGGTGAAGCCTTCGGCCATTTCCCGCGCGTCCTCCTCCGACAGGCCCCACTGGGCGGCGGAACCGGCGAAGGCCCGGGGCTCCGTGGCGACCATGGCCGCGATCGCCGCCTCACCCTCGCCGGGCGTCCGCCAGGTCCGCGCAAGGGAGTGCCAGACGTAGCCGGGATGCAGGAAGCCGCCGACGTCGGCGACCCAGGAGCGCAGTGGCCGGGTCATCGCCAGCCGGTACACCAGCCCGGCGCCCCAGTCATGGCCGACCAGGTCGACGGTGTCGTACTGGTCGAGCTGCTCGGCGACCCAGTCGACGTACTCGTCCTTGGTCGAGGTGAACCCGTCCGGCAGCGAGCCGTCGAACCCCGGCAGGGTCAGCGCCACCGACTCGGCGCCGATCCCGGCCCGCACCTTGCGCCAGACCGCGGCTGTTTCCGGTACTCCGTGGAGGAAAACGATCATGGTACTTCGGGACCTCCGACACCACAGTGATGAGACTTGGTCCCATCACCATACACGAGTGACGGGACCAAGTGCCGTAAACTGGCCCCATGGCCCGCTGGCAACCCAACGCATCACAGCGACTCGTGGTCGCTGCCCTGGAACTGTTCGAGGAACGGGGTTACGAGAACACGACGGTGATCGAGATCGCCGAACGTGCCGGGCTCACCAAGAGCACCTTCTTCCGCCATTTCCCGGACAAGCGGGAAGTGCTCTTCGGCGGGGGCACGATGACCGGGCTGCTCGTCGACGGGATCGCCGCGGCGCCGGCCGGCGCCGGGCCGCTCGAAGCGGTGGCTCACGCCCTGGACGTGATCGGCAGGGAAGCCTTCCCACCCGATCGTCGTGAATTCGGCGCCCGGCGGCAGGCAGTGATCGCCGCCAACCCGGAACTGCGCGAACGCGAGGCACTCAAGGGAATCGGCCTCACCGCGTCGATGATCGACGCGCTCAAGCGCCGCGGCGTTCCCGTCCTGACCGCGCACGTGGCCGCCGAACTGGGCGCGCTCGCCTGGAAAATCGCCTACGAGCGCTGGTGCGACACGACCACCGACAGGGAGTTCGGCGAACTCGCGCGGCGAACACTCACCGAAGTGCGGACAGCCAGCGCCCTTTGCTGACGGCAGACTCCCGACAACACCTCGGCGACTCGCTTGCGCGGCGTTCGGGATCTCAGGCGGACGGCGCCTTGCGATGAGCGCCTGAGATGCCGCGTTCGACGGCGTCGAACGCCCGCTTCACGCGCCGACGGTGCGACACGGCGAGGTCGTCGAGATCCTCTCCTGCCAGCCGACGTCGTACCGTCTCGACGGCGACTGTCCGATACGCGGCGACGAGCAGGGCCGCGGCCAACGTGCTGTCGCCGTCGAAACTCGCGTCCGCATCGAGCCCGGCGGCCAACTCCGTCTCGATTTCGTACCCGAACGCGCGGAGCCGTGCGATCAACGCGGGCGAAGCCGCGATGGTCCGCATGATCGGTTCGAGATCCCCACCCAATCCCGAGAGCACGTGCCGCTCCTCGCCGAGCGCGAGGACCGCCCGGCGGAGCGCCCTGATGGCATCGACGTCGTTCGCCCGCTCGCGGATCGCGGTCCGCACGATGTCGACGACGTCGGGAAGACGGTCGAGCAGGAGATCTTCCTTCCGCTCGAAGTGCGAGAACACCGTCACCTTCGACACCCCGGCGGCCGCGGCGACTTCCGCGATCGTGACTTCGTCGAAGCCTCGCTCCAGAAACAGCTCGCTCGCGATCTCGGCGATACGCGCCCGCGTCTTCGCCCCGCCTCGATCTCCGCGTTTTGGCATGGGAAACGGGCTCCTTCGCCGGACTGATTCTTTATCCAGTGTACTTATACAGTAAGCTTATCAAGTAAGTCATTTCGGACAAGCTGCCACTTCTAGCGGACACGAAGTTCCGGGCTTTCGGGGAGTTGCCAAGCGCCGCCCCGGTCTTCCGTCGAGAACCGCGCGACGAGGTCGGGAACACGCAGGAAGGTGGCGAATCCGGTGGCGGCGAGGAAAGCGTTGATCCCGAAGCGGCTCCGGGGCATGCCGAGGCGCAACAGGTGCGGTTTCACCGCGGCCTGGATCTCGTCGACGAACGGCCGGAGTGTCGTGTCGTAGTTCGCGAGCGCCCGCGACAGGTCGGCGGGGTGGCGGTTGATCTCGGCGGCCAGGACGTAGGCGCCGACCAGGCCGCCGGAAACCCCCATGCCGCTGTAGGGGGAGGCGCAGTGCGCGGCATCGCCGACCAGGGCGACACGTCCGCGCGACCAGGTGTCCGTACGAACCTGCACGACCTCCTGCGAATAGAAGTCCGGGGTCGTCTCCATGCCGTCGACGAACCGGCCGGTCTGCCATCCCGCGTCGCGGAACCGCCCGGCCCAGAACGCTTTCTGGCGCTCGACCGGCTCGCGATGGACGACCGACGCTTCCTCCGAGGTTTCCCGCAGCACGAAATACACCTGGGTCTCGTCCGGGTTGTGACTCCTGCGCATGATCATCCGGCCACCAGGGGCGATATAGGTGTCGCGGATGTTGCTGTCCGACGCGATGCGCGGAACGAACCAGTACGCCATGTGGATCCCCACCCGCCAGTACGGCTCCGGAGTCCCGGCAGGCAGGAGGGCCCGGCGGACACGCGACCCCTGTCCGTCGGCGCCGACCAGCAGGTCGAACTCGTCGGACGAGCCGTCGGAGAAGTGGGCGACGACCTTCTTCTCATCCTGCTCGAAGCGGTCCACGCTCGTCCCGAAGACGTAGTCGACGTCGTTCTTCGTCGCATCATGGAGAATGCGCACGAGGTCTCCCCGCATGATCTCGTACTCGGAGGTCAGCGTCTGGCGCCCCTGGCCGGACGTGTTGGCCATGATCGTCGCCCGCGCCTTGCCCCGGGTGTCCACAAAGGCGACGCCGGCTTCGTCCACAAGCTTGCTCTTCACGACATCGAGAAGTCCCATGGCCTCGGCCGCCTCGATGCCTTGACCGCGGAGATCGACCTGGGCGCCGGAGGCCCGCAGCGCCGGGAAGCGCTCGGCGACCACGACCCGATGACCACCTCGCACCAGCCAGTAGGCCAATGCCTGTCCCGCGACACCAGCGCCGCAGACGAGGACCTTCAGGGAGCGCGTTCCGGATGTGGATGTCATGACACCGATTCCCCTTCTGTCAGCACCAGGAAGACGATCGAGCGACACCCGTCTCGGTCTCCTCGGTTCGACCTGGCGCACTGAATGCTTACTCGATAAGCTTACCAGGTAAGTTTACTGAGTCTCAGCAGTGTGCTCCGGGAGACGCCCGGTCGCTGCTCGATGGGAGAACTGATGACGTCGCCGACCCCGCCGCGTCCGGTCACCATGTCGCGCGAGCGCTACGGCCCAGGACCCGAGCTTTCCGAACACGCACGCACGGGCAGGCCGGCCAGAACGGACACGCCGTTCGGGGTGTCCGCCTGGCTGGTCACCCGCCACGAGGATGTGCGTGCCGTACTCGGCGACGCCGACCGGTTCAGCAGCGCGGGTCTTGCCCGGCACGCGGATCCCGCCACCTCGCGAACCGATGCCGCCGCGTCCGGACGACAGCAGTTCGCCGACGCGGCATCGTTCATGGTCGGTCAGGACCCGCCCGAGCACACCCGGCTACGCCGGCTGCTCACCCCGGAGTTCACGATGCGCCGCATGCGTGTGCTGGAGCCTCGGGTGCGGGCCGTTGTCGGCGAAGTTCTCGACGACATGCGGGACGCCGGCCCGCCGGCCGACCTCGTCGAGAGCTTCGCGCTGCCCATCCCCTCCCTGGTCATCTGCGAACTCCTGGGAGTTCCCTACTCCGACCGGGAGATGTTCCAACGTCTGTCGTCGGTTCAGCTTCGGCTCACCGCCTCACAGGACGAACGAACCGCGGCGTTCCTTGCTCTTCGTACTTACCTGAGCGATCTCGTCAACCGGCATCGCGGTGCTCCGGGCGACGACCTGATCGGCATGCTGATCCGCGAGCACGATGAGGACGTCAGTCACGACGAGCTGGTCGGTATCGCCCTTGTGCTGCTGATCGCGGGGCACGAGACCACGGCCAGCACCCTCGGCGCGGGCACCGCCCTGTTGCTCGAGCACCCCGGACAACTGGCCGCGATTCGCGACGAGCCCGAGCGTGTCGACGATGCCGTCGAAGAACTGCTCCGGTTTCTCACTCCGGTGCACTCTGGTCTTCCTCGAACCGTCATGGTGGACGCCACCGTCGGCGGGCAGGAAATGCGCACTGGCGATCTGGTCGTTCCGTCGCTCCCCATGGCCAACCGGGACCCGGGTCTTGCCGCCGCGCCAGACGACTTCGACATCTCACGGAAACCGGTCCCGCACGTGGCTTTCGGACACGGCATCCACCACTGCATCGGCGCGCCACTGGCCAGGATGGAACTACGGATCGCGCTACCAGCGTTACTGCGACGCTTCCCCAGGCTCCGGCTCGATGGTGATCCGGCAGACATCCGCTTTCGCACCATGACAGCCGTGCACGGCGTCGAACGGCTCTCCGTCGCCTGGTGATCCACGGTGACCGGATTTCCTCGGGATCGCCCGCCCGGCCGCGTCGTCTCCTGTGCGCCCGACTTTTGAGGAACGATCGTTCTTGACTGATCGTTCCTCAAAAGTCTATCGTCGTGGCATGGGCAGGCGAAGGGCGTTCGACGAGGACGAGGTGGTGCGCGCCGCCGTGGGGTTGTTCGGTGGCCGCGCGTACGACGGAGTGTCCATCGACGACCTCGTGACCCACCTCGGCGTGCACCGCAACAGCCTGTACAAGACGTTCGGCAGCAAGCGCGGCCTCTACCTGGTCGCCCTGCGCCGCCACCTCGCCGACGACGTCCGCCCCTTGACCGAAAAGCTCGCCGCGGCAACGGATGCCGCGACCGCGCTGCGGCTCATCACGTCAGCCGACCTCGGTCTGCTGCTGCTCGCGGCGGCCGAACGGGCACCGGCCGACGAGGAGGTGGCCGCCGAGGTGGCCGCGGCGCTGGCCGCCGCCGACCAGGCGATCGCCGACGCGCTCGGCATTTCCACCGCACTGGCCGCCGCCCTCACGGCCGCCGCACTGGGCATCCTCCTGCGCGGCAACCCCGACGGTGTCGGCACCGCGCTGACCCACCGCCTCGATCCGCTTAACTGACAAGGAAACAAACATGGCACTGGTCACCATCGACGGCGACGATCTCGTTGTCGTGATCGAGGGTCTCGACAAGCTCTGGGCCTTCAAGAGCAGCATGACCATCCCGCTGGCCAACGTCCGCGGCGCGACCGCGGACCCCGGCATCGCAGCCGATCCCCAGGGGATCCGTGCGCCGGGTGCCCACGTGCCCGGCGTGATCACGGCGGGCACGTTCCACCTCGACGGCGAAAAGGTCTTCTGGGACGTCAAAAACCCGTCGAAGGCCGTCGTGATCGAACTCGCCGACGAGCGCTACGCCCGCCTGGTCGTCCAAGTCGACGATCCCCGCGCGACCGTCGCGCTGGTCGAGAACGCCCTGCGCTGATCCTGAGTTGCGTTTCACACCAGCTCGCCGCCCGCGGGGCAGGCCGACGCGGGAACGCCCGGGGCTACTGGGCAGGTTCGTCAGCCTCGCATGGGCCGGGACCGATGCCTGTGATCGCCAATCCGAGTAAGTGCCGAACGTCTGCCGTGGCGTCCTGTTCTGCGAGTAGCGACATCGCGTTGACCAACGCCAGCGTGTCGGCCACAGTGACGTCCGCGCCGGCCGCTTGGGCGGCGCTCAGCAGGGAATCCGCCGCGGCGGCAAGGGTCTGGTGGCCGCAAACCTTTGTGGGGGCGTCGTCGTCCGACGGCGGCAGCAGGGTCATCACCAGCCCGCGGTTCGCCACCGTGTACTCCAGCGCCGCCCGAAGCCAGTGAAAGAGCGCCGGACCCGGTTCCTGCTCGGCCTTCAGCCGGTCGGCGACCGCGGCGACCGCCTCGGTGCGCTCTTGGAACACTGCCTCCGCCAGCTGGCGCCGGGAACGAAAGTGGCGGTGCAGCGTGGCTGATCCGACTCCAGCGTCCTTCGCGATCGCCTCGAGTGAGGCGTCGACGCCGTACCGCTGGAACGCGGTCTCGGCCGCCTGCACGATCTGCTCGCGACTGCGCCGGGCGTCGGCTCGCAGAGTTCTCATCGACAACTCCGGCTTGAAAAGTGGGTTGGCTGGCGTCATGGACCCCCAGCCGGACAGTTCCGATCTCGTGTACCGCATCCTGCACACGTTGACCCGCAACCACCTGCCCGGCGCCGAAAAAGCGGCCGAGCTGGAGCGGCTCACGGCGGAACTGGAACCCTTCGCCGTCGGCGAAGGGTTCCGCGAGCGCCACCTCGGTGAGCTGTGCGCGCAGCTGCACCGGACCATCGATTCCTACCGGCAGGCAGGAGCCAGGGTCAGCGAGCGTTGGCCGCCCGCAGCGCGATCCACTGCCGCATCGCGTACTCGACGAGCGTGATCAGCGTCTGCTTCGTCGACTCGCGATCCCGGGCGTCGCACCGCACGATCGGGATGTTCGGGTCGATCGACAGGGCCTCGCGCACGTCGTTGATGTCGTGCTCGAGGATGCCGTCGAACGTGTTGACCCCGACGATGTAGGGCAGCCCGCGGTCCTCGAAGAAGTCGATCGGGGCGAACGAGTCGGCCAGCCGCCGGGTGTCGGCGAGCACCACCGCGCCGATCGCGCCGCGGACCAGGTCGTCCCACATGAACCAGAACCGCTGCTGTCCCGGCGTGCCGAACAGGTAGAGGATCAGGTCCGCGTCCAGCGACACGCGGCCGAAGTCCATGGCCACGGTCGTCGTCGACTTGTTCGGGGTCTGGTCCAGATTGTCGATGCCGCGACTCGCGTCGGTCATCATCGCCTCGGTCGTGAGCGGAACGATTTCCGACACCGAACCGACGAACGTCGTCTTGCCCGCCCCGAAGCCGCCGGCCACCACGATCTTCGCCGAGGTCATGGTGGGAGGCGCGGTCTCCCGCGGAGCCTTATAGCCGACGGAGTCCACTCAAAACCCTTTCCATCAACACCAGATGTGCCTCGGCGCCGTCATTCCCGGATATCGTCCTGTGCACCGTGACCAGCCCCGCGTCCGCCGCGTCGCTGATCAGCACCCTGGCCACACCCAGTGGTACGCGCAGGGCCGCCGCGATCTCGGCGACCGAACGCGGGGTCCGGCACTCTTCCATGATCGAGATGTTCTCGATCCGATCCGCCGCCCCCTCGGGGAGGCCCCCCGAAACGGCGTAGTCCTTGGTGGAGATCAACGTCTCCAGCTCAAGAGCATAATTGGCCCTCGTCCGGCCACCGGTGAGGGCATAGGGCCGCACGATCGCCGTCTCCTCCGCCGGGCTCGGCGGATCGAACACGGCGGGCATCACGAACTCGCCGCTGGGCGGGCCCGGGTCGAACATGCCGCCCGGTCTCGGCCCATCGGCGTCGGTACTGCCCGGGGGAGAGACTAGTGAGGTCACGCGGTCTCCTTGCTCGGCAGGCGGCTGCCTGTTATCCCCCTCTTCCGCGGCCGCGTGTGCTCCGGCGGCCGGGGGTTGCGGGGACTCCTTGTTCTTCTTGCGTTTCCGCCGGGCACGGCCCGAGTCCAGGGTGAAGCCGTTGAGGACGTCGGCGAACGTGCCGTCGTCCCCGCCACCGGAAGCGTCGCGCGCTCCCGGCTCTTCGCCGTATCCGGACCCCGTGCTCATCGCGGTATCATCCCACCGGTTCGCCGATCAGCGACCCGCCCGCGCCCTGAAGTTGCGCGCGAAGTTCCGGGGTGAGGATCTGGCCGACCCGGTCGACCAGCATCGTCATCTCGTAGGCGACCTGCCCGATGTCGCAGTTCGGCGCCGCGAGGATCGCCAGGCACGAGCCGTCGCTGATCGACATCAGGATCATGATGCCGAGCTCCATCTCGACCACGGTCTCGTTGACCGCGCCCGCCTCGAAGCACCGCGCGGCGCCCTGGGTGAGGCTGACCAGGCCCGACGCCACCGCGGCGAGCTGGTCGGCGCGGTCGAGCGGCAGCCGGTTGGAGGCGGTCAGCAGCAGGCCGTCCGCCGAGACGACGACAGCGTGCGCCACGCCCGGTACCCGCTCGGCGAAGTCGTTGACGAGCCATCCGAACTGGTTCTGTTGCGGCTGCCCGGTACTCGGCGAGGTCATTCACCCTCCAGTGTTTCGTGGTTGCTTTCGGCGGCCCGCGCGTTGTGGTGCCGTCCGCGCTGGATGCCCTGCTGGAAGCTGCTCAGGCGACCGCGTACATCGTGCGCGTCGCGTTGTGGTCGGGGATTGGACCCTCCGGCGAGTGGTGCGACGCTACCCGGAAGCAGTTGCTCCCCGCGACGCCGCCGGGGCAATCCTGCCGAAGTGAACGCCGAAGGTGTCGACTGGGACACCGATTGCGCACTCCGCCAGCCCTCGTCCGAGCCGAACGACCACGCGGCGTCCGCGGTCCGGTCGGCCACCGCCGTCGCCGGGACCTCGGGCCGTGGCTGCTCCAGCGGCTCGACCAGCGGCGGCTGCGGTACCTCCGCCGCGGGCGTCTCGACGGGCTGCTGCACGGCAGGTGCCTCGGCTCCCGGCTGCGCCGCGGGCGTCCGAGAGGCCGGTGTCCGAGAGGCCGGTGTCTGGGCGGCCGGTGGCTGAGCGGCGGGTGCCGCGGCGGCGGGCTGGGCGGCGGGTGGCGGGGTGGCCGGACGGCGCCGGGACGGCAGCACCGACGGCGGCGTGGCGGGACGACCCGCGGGTGTGGTGCCCGGCGCGGCCTGCGCCGGCTGACCGGCGGCGGCCGGATTGGCCTGCTGCTCCGGCTGCTGCGGGGCGACGGGCTTTTCCGGGGCCGCGGCGGGCGCTTCCGGCACGGCCTGCTGGACCTCCAGCCGGCCGCGGTACACCCCCTGCTGGAAGCTGCTGAGCCTGCCGCGGACATCGGCCGGATCCCGGACCGGCAGCTCCGGCTTGGCCTCCGCGGCCGCCTCGGCCGGGGCGGGCGCCGCCGGGACGGCGCTGCCCGGCAACAGCCGCTCGCCACGACGGCGGCGTGGCAGCCCGGCCTGGGTGAACGACGTGGGCGTGGCCTGTGCCTGCGTCACCGCCTGCACGGTCCGCCAGTTCTCGTCGCTCGCGAAGTCCCAGCTGCGCCGTTCCTGCTCGGCGAGGTCCTGCTCGGCGGAATCCTTGCCGCCCTTGGCTTTCTCGGTGTCCTTTTCGGACCCGTCCGTTTCGGGCTCCTTCGCCGCGGGCTGCTGCTCGCCGTCCGCGGCCGGTTTCGCGGGCTCACGGAACCACGCCGAGAGCATCTCGTCGAAGATCGGCGTCGTCTCCGACCGCTTCGGTGCGGGTGCCGGGGCCGGGGCGGGCGGCGGGGCCGAGGTGGCCGCCTGCTGCCACCAGTCGGACAACGCGGTCCCGTTGGCGGAGAACAGGTCCTTCCCCGAAGGCAGCTCGGCGGGCTCCTCGGCCGCCTTCGGCTCCGGTTCGGGCTGACGCGGCGGAGGCGGCGCGGCCAGCGGCGCCGGCGGGGCGGCGGGGGGTTCGTCGCTGGGGATCGGGCTGAACAGCGCGGTGCCGGAGATCTCCAGATCCGAAGGCGGCCGGGCCACCTGCGGCGGCGTGTGCCCGTTGTTCGTGTGGCCGGCGAGGTCGCTCGCCGAGGGCCACCGGTTCTCCCCCGGCTGCGCCGGGACGTGCACCGCCGAGCCGTTGACCGGCAGCCGCCGCGGCAGCCCGCCGGTGGTCTGCGTGTTCTGCGTGGTCTGCATGGGCGGCCGGGTGATCGGCCCGGTCGCCGGGCCCGCGTCGGTCACCGTGACCAGCTCGGCGGGGACGACGACGGTCGCGCGCACGCCGACGATGTCCTTGCCGCCGTGCAGCGAGACGCCGATGCGGTGCCTGCTGGCCAGCCGGCCGACCACGAACAGGCCCATCCGGCGCGAGGTCGCCAGGTCCACCGACCCGGCCTCGGTCAGCCGGGCGTTCGCCTCGGCGACCTCGGCGGCGTTCATCCCGATGCCCTTGTCGAGGATGTCGATGTTGAGCGAACCGTCCTCGCCGAGCCTGGTCGCCACGGTCACCTGCGTGGCCGGGGCGGAGAACGCCGTCGCGTTGTCCAGCAGCTCCGCCACCAGCCGCATCAGGTCGCTGGCCGCGTAGCCCACGATCGTGGCCGACGGCGGCGGCTGCACGACGACACGCTGGTACTGCTCGATCTCCGACACCGCGGCACGCAGCATGTCGGTGGTGCCGACCGGCCTGCCGGAGCGGCGGCCCGGCTCGGCGCCGGAGAGCACCATGAGGTTCTCGTTGTTGCGCCGCATCCGGGTGGCGAGGTGGTCGAGCTGGAACAGCGTGGCGAGCTGGTCGGCGTCCTCCTCGTCCCGCTCGAGCTGTTCGATGAGCTGCAGCTGCCGCTGCACGAGGCTCTGGCTGCGCCGCGACAGGTTGACGAACACGCTGCCGTACCCGGTGCGCATCGCGGCCTGCTCGGTGGCCAGCCGCAGCGCCTGGTGGTGCACCTTGTCGAAGGCCCGGGCCACCTCGCCGATCTCGTCGTCGGCACCCACCGCGACCGGCTGGACCTCGGTGCTCTGCGCGCGGCCCTCCTGGATGTTGCGGACCGCGTCGGGCAGCTGGTTCTCGGCGACGTCGAGCGCGCTGCGGCGCAGCACCTTCAGCGAACGCAGCAGCTGGCGGGTGATGAGGAAGACGACCGCGACGGCGAGCACGAGCGCGCCGAACAACAGCACCGCGAGCAGCCCGGCGCCGCTGCTGGAGTCCTCGACCAGTTCCGCCGACGCGGCACCGACCTGGTCGCCCATCCGCTTGGCGACCTCGCCGAGCTTCCCGAGCATCGCCGAGGAGCTGTCGTTCCACTCGGCGGCGGCCATCCGCCGGAGTGCCTGGTCGCTCGCCACGCCCGTGGTCCCGCGTACCGCCTTGGCCAGCCGGTCGCGGGTCTGCACAGCGCTGCCCGACACTGTCCTGTCGAAGTCCGCGCGCTGCGCGTCGGTGGCCGCGGCGCGAAACGCCGCGAGCCGGTCGGCCAGCCGCAGCTCGGCCGTGTTGAGCTGATCGAGCGCGCTCGGCGCGAGACCCGCCCTGGCTATCCCGAAGGAGACCAGCGCCTGGCTGGTCGAGAGCTGGTCGCCGGCGACGGTCAGTTCGTGCAGCGCGTTCGGGGTCCCGCCCAGCGCGTCGTCGGTGGACCCGGCGGCCAGCGCGGTGTCCAGATCCATCAACGCGGCGGTCATCGTGGAGTACTCGGCGATCGCCTGGAGCGGTTCGAGCTGACCGGAAGCCGCCTGCTTCCGGACCGAGGCGAGCCGGTCGAGCTGGCCGGAAGCCGCCTTCGCGAGCCCGTCGACGCCCGGCGCGGCCTCCGCGGCCCGCCCCGCCGCGGCGGTGTACGGGCCGACCGCGGCGTCGACCTCGGCACGGGCGGCGGTCAGTTCCGGGGTGCCGCCCACGGTGCCCGCGGTCAGCGTCGCCGCGGTGACGGTGCGTTCGTGCTCGAGCCCGGTGGCCAGCGCGCGGACCTGCGAGCCGAGCGCGACGAGCCGGTCGATCCGCTGGTAGCCGCCCGAGCGGCCGACCTGGCTCGCGATCGTGGTGACACCCAGTACCAGCGCGATGATGATCGGCACCACGGTGACGGCCGCGAGCTTGACCGGCAGGCTCCAGTCCCGCCAGCGCACCAGCGCCTGCCAGGCCGACGCCCAGCGTGAACGCTGGGGCGGGCGGCCGAGCAGCTTGCCAACAGGCACTTGGCCTTCTCCTGCAACGGTCACGTAAGTGACTCCCTGTCCGGCGTCGTGGAGCCGCGGCGACGGCACCCGGTGCTTGCGGCGCGGTCCCCGGCCTTGCGGCGTGCCGCGCGATCACCCCGTGCGCACTGTAGGCCCGGGCGGCACACGGCGCGGCTCTCGTTCCCGGGCTGCCACCCGGTGCGCTCCACGTGCACTGCGCAACTTGCGTACTGCACGGTCGTCGAGATCAACTTTTCGGTGCCAATCGATCGCTGCGGTCAGCTGGGCCAAAGAATCGTACACCAATGGTGGCCCGGTCAATTCCGTTCCGTATATGGGTGCTGACCTGGGAAAATGCGTTCATCACCGGGTGCCCCGGACACGCATTCCGCCCCGCCGGGGGACAAACGGGTAATTCCGGTTACCGGACGCGTCGGGCTCGGGCACTCGGACGTCACCCGTTTAGCCCACGAAGGGTAGTCAGTTCCCCCTTCAGGTGTACTCAGCGTGCCCCCATCGGGTGGGTCAAGGGGTGAGATATGCCCGATGTTGTGGCCTTGCGCGAGTACGCCACCCTGGGCGGTGATTTCTGACGGAATCCTAGCCACAGCCTGGGGATCTTCACCAAGGCACCCCTCGGGGAGCGCCACCACGGGCCCGAGAGGGTGACCCGGCTACCAACGGTCACCGGATCGCGGGCGCCCAGCCAGGCACTACTCCGTTCGCCGCATCGTCCGGAACTGCCCGCGACATCGCGTGACAACTGCGCTCACTATTCCGAGTGATTTGCCCGTGATCGTCCTGTCAACGGCGTTTACCGTTATTTTCCTCCGGGAGAACGAATACCCACCGTGGCCCTCGCCGAACGCCAGGTGCCTATTCCCGGTCACCGGGGCCATGACTACTATGCGAGCCTCGTAGTCCGGCCGGGCGAGTGAACCCACTCGGCGAGCGCGCCAGCCCCGCGGCGGACGCAAGTTGCCGGAGGCACCCATGCACAACGTCGCGCGTCCCGACGCGACGAGCAGCGCCCTCGAGGAGACCGGCCGCATCCCGGTCCTGTTCGCGGGCGAGCTGCCCAGTTCCGAAACCCCCGACCAGCCCCGCCGCGCGGCGCGGCCCGCCGGACCGGCGAAGCCGGACTACGACCGGATCCAGCACAGCCAGGAGTTCCGCTCGCTGCGCAGGCGGTTCCGGTGGTTCGCCTTCCCAATGAGCGTGGCCTTCTTCGTCTGGTATCTCACCTACGTCCTGCTCGCGGCGTATGCGCACGACTTCATGAGCACCAAGGTGTTCGGCCAGGTCAACGTAGGCATGCTGCTGGGCCTGGGGCAGTTCGTCAGCACCGCGCTGATCACCTGGCTGTACGTGCGGTTCGCCCGGCGCCGGCTCGACCCGATGGTCGCCGACATCCGTGAACGCGCGGAGGTGGATCCCCGATGACGTCGACGCTCGCCGCGGGGATCCCCGCGAACAACCCGGTCCTCAACACCCTGGTCTTCGCCCTGTTCGTCGCGATCACCCTGTTCGTCGTGTACCGGGCAAGCAGCCGCAACTCCTCGACCTCGGACTACTACGCGGCGGGAAGCGCTTTCACCGGGCGGCAGAACGGCATCGCGCTGTCCGGGGACTTCCTGTCCGCAGCGTCGTTCCTCGGCATCGCGGGCGCGATCGCGATCCACGGCTACGACGGGTTCCTCTACTCCATCGGCTTCCTCGTGGCCTGGCTGATCGACCTGCTGCTGATCGCCGAACTGCTGCGCAACACCGGCCGCTACACCGTCGGCGACGTGCTCAGCTTCCGGATGAAGCAACGCCCGGTCCGCGCCGCCGCCGCGACGTCCACTCTGGTCATCTCGCTCTTCTACATGCTCGCGCAGATGGCGGGCGCCGGCGGGCTGGTGGCGCTGCTGCTGAACATCCACGGCAAGTTCGGCCAGGCGCTGGTGATCGGTGGCGTCGGCCTGGTCATGGTGCTGTACGTGCTGGTCGGCGGTATGAAGGGCACCACGTGGGTGCAGATCATCAAGGCGACCATCCTGCTGCTCGCGGGCGCGCTGATCACCGTGTTCCTGTTCGGCAAGTTCGGGTTCAGCTTCTCCAACCTGCTCTCGGCCGCGGCGGAGAAGAGCCCGCTCGGCGAGAAGCTGTTCGAGCCGGGCGGCTCCTACGGTACGAGCGGTGTCACCAAACTCGACTTCGTCTCCCTCGCGCTCGCCCTCGTCCTCGGCCTGTCGTCGCTGCCCCACCTGCTGATGCGCTTCTACACGGTGCCCAACGCCCGCGAATCCCGCCGCTCGGTGGTGTGGGCGGTCGTCTGCATGCTCGTGTTCTATCTGTGCACGCTGGTGATCGGCTTCGGCGCGGCCGCGCTCGTCGGCACGGACGAGATCAAGGCGGCACCCGGCGGCGAGAACTCGGCCGCTCCCCTGCTCGCGCTGCACGTCGGCGGGACGCTCCTGCTCGGCGTCATCTCGGCGGTGGCGTTCGCGACGATCCTCGCCGTGGTCGCCGGGCTGACACTCACCGCGTCCGCGTCGTTCGCCCATGACGTGTACGCCAACATCTTCAAGCGCGGCAAGGCCGAACCACGCGACGAGGTCCGCGTCGCCCGGATCACCGCGATCGTGGTCGGTGTGCTCGCGATCCTCGGCGGCATCCTCGCCAACGGGCAGAACGTCGCGTTCCTCGTGGCACTCGCCTTCGCCGTCGCCGCCTCGACGAACCTCTCGACGCTGCTGTACACCCTGTTCTGGAAACGGTTCAACACCACGGGCACGTTGTGGGGCATCTACGGCGGGCTCATCGCCTGCCTGGTACTGGTGCTCTTCTCCCCCGTCGTCTCCGGCGACCCGGACTCGATCGTCAAGGGCATCGACTTCCACTGGTTCCCGCTGAAGAACCCGGGCCTGGTGTCGATCCCGTTCTCGTTCCTGTGCGGCTTCGTCGGCACACTGGTCGGCCGGTCGAAGGCCGACCCCGCCAAGCACGCCGAGATGGAGGTCCGGTCCCTGACCGGCATCGGTTCCTGACGCGCTAGCCCTTCCGGAGGCCGTCGAGCACGACGCCGAGCATGCGTTCGACGTCCTCCGGGGTGGCGTACTGGCTCACCGAGCCGACCCCGTGACACAGCCGCAGCACGTCGGTACCCGTGACGTCGTCACGGATCAACCCGGCCTCCTGCGCGGCCGACACCAGCGCACCCGAGGCCGCCTGGGTGCGGACGCGGCAGAGCGCGAACGTCTCCGACTCGTGGTCGAGCGCGGCCTTGAGCGCGACGGTCAGCCCCCGCCGCTCGGCGTAGTAGCGCACCTGGTTCCGCATCCACGCTTCGAGCGCCTCGCCAGGGGGTAGCTCTGCGAGCAGGTCGAACGCGTGCTGCGCCAGGGTCTCGACCTCGTCGCGGTAGACCGCTTCGAACAACTTCTCCCTGGTCGGGAAGTGCCGGTACAACGTGCCCGCGCCCACGCCCGCCCGCTTCGCGATGTCGTCGAGCGGGACGTCGGTGCCCTCGGCCGCGAAGGCATCCCTGGCCGTCGCCAGGATGCGCTCGTAGTTGCGCCGCGCGTCCGCGCGCATCGGACGGGCCGCGTCCGCGGTCATCCGGCACCTCCTCGTCGACGAACCGGAGAGATTCTCCGAATTCACTTGCGGAACCGGAGAGCTTCTCCATATTATCACTCCGCAACCAAGCGGAGAAGTTCTCCGGTTACCTCTCGTTCCTGCACTGGGGAGTATTCCTTGACCGAGCACACCCTCACCACCGAGCCCGCGGCGAGCCGGCCCGCCCGCGCGCCGGTGCGCAGCGGGCTCGCACTGGCGATCATCCTGATCTGCCAGCTCATGCTCATCCTCGACGCGACGGTGATGAACGTCGCCATCCCCCGGATCCAGGCGGACCTGCGGTTCAGCCCGACCGGGGTGTCCTGGGTGATGACCTCCTACAGCCTGGTCTTCGGCGGGCTGCTCCTGCTCGGCGGCCGGGCGGGCGACCTGTTCGGCAGGCGCCGCATGTTCGTCCTCGGCACGGCCGTGTTCACGCTCGCCTCGCTCGCGGGCGGGCTGGCGGGTTCGGCCGAACTGCTCATCGCGGCCCGGATCGCGCAGGGCATCGGCGCCGCGATGGCGGGCCCGAACACCCTGGCCCTGATCACCACGACGTTCACCGAGGCCAGGGCCCGCATGCGCGCGCTGTCGCTGTTCTCCGCCATGGCCAGCGGCGGTTTCGCCATCGGCCTGTTGCTGGGCGGCCTGCTCACCGAGTGGATCTCGTGGCGCTCGGCGCTGTTCATCAACGTGCCGTTCGGGCTGGCGATCGTCCTGCTCGCGCCGCGGTTCGTGCCCGACCCCGAGCGACGGCACGCGCACCTCGACCTGCCGGGCGCGATCGCCGGGACCCTCGGCGTCAGCGCACTCGTCTTCGCCTTCACCCACGGCGGCTCGGACGGCTGGGACAACCCGGTCACCCTGGGTTCACTCGGTGCGGGCGTGGTGCTGCTGGCCGGGTTCCTGGTGCTGCAGGCCCGCGGCAGCCAGCCGCTGGTCCCGCTGCGGCTGTTCGCCGAACGCAACCGGGCCGCGGCCTACGCGAACTTCTTCCTCGGCCCGATGGCGATGATGTCGATGTTCTTCTTCCTCACCCAGTTCCTGCAGGACGTCCAGCACTTCGCCGCGCTGCAGACCGGGTTCGCGTTCCTGCCGATGGCGGCGATGGTGTTCGCGCTGAGCCGTTCGATCCCCCGGCTGCTCCCCCGCTTCGGCCCGAAGCCTCTCGCCATCACCGGCACCGTGCTGATGATCGCCGGGGCGGGCTGGCTCACCCAGCTCACGCCGTCGAGCGGCTACGTCGCGACGCTGCTCGGCCCCATGGTGCTCATGGGCGTCGGCGTCGGACTGGCGTTCTCCCCGATGAACGTGCTCGTCATGACCAGCGTGGCGACCGAGGACGCGGGTGCCGCGGGCGGCGTGCTGCAGACGATGCAGCAGGTCGGCGCGGCACTGGGGCTGAGCATCCTGATGACCGTGTCGGGCTCGGTCACCCGATCGGCCGCGGGCTCCGGCGTGCGGGGGCCGCAGCTCATGGTGGACGGGATGACCGCGGCGTTCCTCGGCGCGAGCCTGCTGGCCGGGCTGAGCTTCCTGGTGGCCCTCACCTTCCGCCGCCAGCACACCACGACTTCCTGACCCGGGGGTGCGAAATGGCCGTTTTGGCCCCCTAACGGGGGGGGGCGGCCCGGAAGGGGGGGGTTAGGGGCCGCCGGCGGGGGGTGGTGGGGGGCGGGGGCCC
>NZ_JBHYIK010000022.1:18420-27900 GCF_042739735.1 Amycolatopsis sp. NPDC059027
GCTACCGCCGCGTGGGGGCCTGGCGCCCCGCCTTGGGCCCCCCCCCCCCCCACGTCCGTCAGAGCTTCTGGCCTGCCTGGACCCGGTGGGTGACGCGGCGTTCGACCAGGAACGACACGAACGGCACGCAGCCGGCGAGCAGCACCAGCACGGTGCCCTTGATGGAGAAGCGGGCCTTGATCGCGAGGTCGATCGTGAGCACCAGGTAGATCATGTACAGCACACCGTGGATCGGCGAGTAGATCGCGGACGGCTCGGGCATGGCGAAGCCGTAGCGCAGCACCATCACGAAGCACAGCCCGAGCAGGCCGATACCGGTGACGTAGGCGGAAACGCGGAACCGGAGGAGCGGGCCGGACAGCGCGGGCGCGCCGGTCCGCGCGGCGTCAGCGTCAGTTCGAGTGGTCATGCGGTCTTCCTCACTCTGGCCTGCTGGTCTCTGGCCTGCTGGTCTCCTGGTCACGGGCGTGCAGCTCGCGCAGGTATCGGTTGTAGGCGGCCAGCTCGTCGTCCTCGTCGGCCGCGGCCACCGCGGGCACGGCGCGGCGAGGGGCGGGGACGTCCACGCGCGGCGCGGGCCGCGCGGTTTCCGGCGCGTCCTGCTGCGCGGCACGCAGCCGCAGCTGCCGGATGCGCCAGAACATGAACGCCGGGAACAGCCCGAACAGCGGCCACTGCAGGACGTAGCCGAGGTTCTGGAACGTCCCGCTCGCCGAGGTGAACCGGTCCCACTGCCACCAGGCGAGACCGCAGGCACCGGCCAGGCTCACCAGGCAGACGCCGACGATCAGGAGTCGGCGCCCGGTGCTGGAACCCGCCGGGGCTGAACGTGCTGGCACGGCTTCGACGCTAGCACTGGCCTGCTGAGAGCGGACGGCTCGGTCCGGGCTCAGGCCCTGCCCTTGGCCGCCTGCGCCGCCTTCGCGTATCCGTCGGCGAGACCGAAGACCTTCTGCGCGTATTCGGTCGAGTTGTTGTAGGACAGGATCCCGGCCCACCAGCCCGCCGGGCTCGCCATGTCCCGGCCGCCGGCGCACAGGTAGCGGGCCGCGGTCAACGCCGCGTCGTCGATCTGCTGCGGATCGCCCAGCCCGTCGCCGTTGCCGTCCGACGCCCACTTCCGCCAGGTGCTGGGGATGAACTGCATCGGCCCCATCGCGTGCGCCGGGCTGTCGCCCTCGTTGATCGCCGCGACGCCGGGCGACCCGTCGAGCGGGACGCCGACGATCGGCTTCGACGGCAGTCCGTTCTCCTGGAGCACCGCCCCGCCGTACTGGCCGTGGTTGGACTCGATCCGGCCGATACCGGCCAGCGTGGCCCACGAGATCTTGCAGGCCGGCTGGTTCGCGCGCAGCGCGAGCTCCGCGTTGCCGTAGGCCCGCAGCGCCCGCGCCGGGACGCCGGTCGCCGCTGCCATCTGGGTGGCCCAGGTGGCGAGCGGGTTCTTGTCCCCTGGCTTCGGCTGCTGCTTTTCGGCCTGTTGCGGGGCGGTCGGCTGTTCGCCGCCCGCGACGACGGCGCTGACCGGCACGACGGAGCCCGGCTGCACGTCCGCGGCCTTGACCTGCAACGCCGGGATGTCCGTGGTGGTCGGGCTCGCCACCGGCGCGGACGCCTTGGTGACCAGCCACACCCCGCCGCCCGCGACCGCGACCACGGCGACCACGATCGCGAGCCTGCCCAGCACCGCGGTGCCCGGTCTCCGGCGCACCGGTGCCGGCGCGGCCGGGGAGGTTGTTTCTTCCTCGGTTTCTCCGGTGGTGCGCACGGAACTCCGGTCCTCCAGCGTGTCATCGGTCGATCCTTCAACGAGCCCGCGCAGGTTAGCGTTACGCGGGCCCGTCCGATCGGCTCGGCACGCCGGTTTCACCCGGCGGAACGGGGCGAAGTCTTCAGGCGGTCTTCTGCTGGCGGGCGAGGCGGGCCACGCACCAGGCGGGAGCGCTGCCCCGGCGCAGGTGCTGGAGCACGGTCATCGGCCCGAGCCTGCGCGCGAGGTCGGACGGTGCCAGGCCGGCCGCCCGGTAGTCGAGCGCGCGCTGGTCGAGCGGGCTGATCCCGGCGTCCCACCACTGTTCGGCCTCGGCGACGCCGCCGACCATCTGCCACCAGCTCGCGGCGGCGACGAGCAGTTCCTCCGGGACCTCGGGCAGCCTGCGGCGCATCGCGTCGAGGTAGCCGGGGTCCGCGGCCTCGACCGGCGCCCAGCGCGCCGGTCCGGACCGTTCGCGCTGGCCGGGGATCCCCGGCGCGGCGGGCTGTGGAGCTTCGGCGAGCCACGCGGACGCGATCCGGTGGACCTCGCGCTCTTCGGCGCTCTGCTCGCGCTCGGCGGCCCACTGCTGGATCAGCGCGTCCACTCCGGGATCTCCGGTCATCCCTGCCTCCTCATTGGTCCCCGACTGGGCGGGCCCCGACGCCCGCCACCGCACGCTGTGCGCACCACGTTGAACTGCACCAACGACCGATAATCCGCGTGCCCGGCGCGGTGTCCCGGGGAGCGGGGAACCGGCCGATCACGCAATGTGAGGACCGTAGGGCCGGAGTGGTGTCCTCCGCCATACCCCAACTGCTACGAATTCGTTGACCTGGGGTTTCTCGAGGCCAATCCACCCGGATGGTCGAGCGGCGGGACCGAAATCTGGGATCGGTCACAATCCGTGATCCACCCGATCGAGGACGCACAGTAACCGGCGGCGGGATAATGTCCCGCCGCTGGTCACGCAGAGCGCGGAATTACTGGAAGAGGCTCCGGAAGAACGTCACGATCGCCTCCGCGCCGTTCTTGAGCCAGCCGAGCGCGGTGTGGACGACTCCCGCGGACTGGTTCGGCTGGGTGATCAGGAAGAACAGGACGAGCAGGACCACCGCGATGATGAGGACCTTCTTCAGTCCGCTGGACATCTCTCCCCCTCCGTGTCCGGCGCGGTGCCGCCCCGGGAGCCACTGCGTCACCTCGAACCCCGCGCGCACCGCGGGACGTGCTCCCTACTCTAGGAGCCCCGAGCCGGGAAAACACCCGAACACCACCCACAGGAGCAGCGATGGCGGAAAACGTCCTGGTCGAGCGCGCGGACTCGGTGACGACGATCACGATCAACCGTCCGGAGGCCCGCAACGCCGTCGACGGCCCCACCGCCGCGGCGCTCGCCGAGGCCTTCCGAGCCTTCGACGCCGACGACGAGGCCTCGGTCGCGGTCCTGACCGGCGCGGGCGGCGCGTTCTGCGCGGGCGCCGACCTCAAGGCCGTCGGCACCGAACGGATGAACCGCCTCGCGCCCGGCGGGGACGGCCCGATGGGCCCGACCCGGATGGCGCTGGGCAAGCCGGTGCTGGCCGCGGTCTCGGGCCACGCCGTCGCGGGCGGGCTCGAGCTCGCGCTGTGGTGCGATCTGCGGATCGCGGACGCCACCGCGGTGTTCGGCGTGTTCTGCCGCCGCTGGGGCGTCCCGCTGATCGACGGCGGCACGGTGCGGCTGCCCCGGCTGATCGGGCAGTCGCGCGCGATGGACATGATCCTCACCGGCAGGCCGGTCGACGCCACCGAGGCGCTGGCCATCGGGCTGGCGAACCGCGTGGTGCCCGAGGGGGAGGCGGTTTCCGCGGCACAGGAACTCGCCCGGCAGCTGGCCGCGTTCCCGCAGACCTGCCTGCGGGGTGACCGCCGTTCGGCGTACCTCCAGTTCGGACTGTCCGAAGAGGACGCTCTGCGGGCCGAGTTCGCCGGTGCCATGGGCGCCGGGACGCTGGCAGGGGAAGCGGCCGACGGCGCGGCGCGGTTCGCCGGGGGCGCGGGGCGGCACGGCAGCTTCGGCTGAAGACCGCTCGCGACACCGGGCGTTCGGACGGCTACGCTCCGGCCATGGACGACGAAGCCGACAGGGATCCGGCCGACAGAGTGGCGCTCCGCCCGGTCTCCGAAGGGGATCTCGGCCTGCTGGAAGCGCTGACCAACGATCCCGAGGCGACCGGCGACTTCCAGTGGTACGGCTGGCACGACCCCGGTTACCTGCGCCGCCGCTGGCACGAGACCGGCATGCTCACCACCGACAGCGGCATGCTCATCGCGACGCTCGGCGACCGCCCGGTCGGGCTGGTTTCCTGGCACCGCAGCCGGACCAGCCCCACGTCGTACTGCTGGACGATCGGCCTCGTCCTGGCGCCCGAAGCGCGCGGGCACGGCTACGGCACCGAAGCCCAGCGCCTGCTGGTGCGTTACCTGTTCGCGCACACCCAGCTCAACCGCGTCGAAGCGACCACCGAGGTCGGCAACCGCGCCGAGCAACGCTCGCTGGAGAAGGCGGGGTTCACCCGCGAGGGCGTCCTGCGCGGTTACGGCTTCCGCGACGGGAAATGGCGGGACAACGTGCTCTACTCCGTTGTCCGCGACGATCTCACGGACAACGGAGTAGCCCAGCCTCAAGTCAGGCGATAGCGCCGGCTTCCCGCAGTTTCGCGATCTCGTCCTCGCCCAGGCCCAGTTCGTCCAGCACTCCGAGCGTGTCGGATCCCTTGTCGTGCGGGGCTTCCGGCGTGCCGGGCGGAGTCCGGTCGAACCGCGGTGCCGGTGCGGGCTGCACCAGACCGCCGACGTCGACGAACGTGCCGCGTGCCGCGTTGTGCGGGTGCTGCGCGGCCTCGCCGGGGGAAAGGACCGGCGTCAGGCACGCGTCGGTGCCCTCCGCGCGGGCGCAGAGCTCGTCGCGGGTGTGCCGGGCGATCGCCTCGGCGACGATCTCCCGCAGCTTCGGCCACTGTGACTTGTCGACGTGCAACGGGAGTTCTTCCGGGTTCAGGCCGAGCACCTTGACCAGGTCGCCCCAGAACCGCATCTCGATCGCGCCGACCGCGACGTACTTGCCGTCGGCGGTCTCGTAGGTGTCGTAGAACGGGGCGCCGCCGTCGAGCATGTTGTCGCCACGCTCGCCCGGCCACACACCGGCCGCGCGCATCCCGTGCAGGCTCGTGGTGAGCAGCGCGGCACCGTCCACCATGGACGCGTCGACGACCTGCCCCTTGCCCGACGACGTCCGCTCGTACAGCGCGGCGAGGATGCCCATGGCCAGCAGCAGGCCACCACCGCCGAAGTCGCCGACCAGGTTGAGCGGCGGCACCGGCCGCTCCCCCTGCCGTCCGATGGGTTCGAGCGCGCCCGCGATGCCGATGTAGTTGATGTCGTGCCCCGCCGCCTTGGCCAGGGGCCCGTCCTGACCCCAGCCGGTCATCCGGCCGTAGACCAGCCGCGGGTTGCGGGCGTGCACGACGTCGGGGCCGAGGCCGATCCGTTCGGCCACGCCGGGCCGGAAACCCTCGATCAGCACGTCGGCGGTGTCGGCGAGCTTGAGGACGAGTTCGACGCCTTCGGGGGTCTTGGTGTTGATCCCGGCCGACCGGCGGCCGCGCGCCAGCGGATCGTTCGAGAGCCCGAGCACGTCCTCGCCGGGGGTGGCGCGGTCGACGCGGACGACGTCGGCACCGAGGTCGGCGAGGATCATGGTGGCGAACGGCCCCGGCGCGAGCCCGGCGAGTTCGACGACCTTCAGCCCGCTCAGCGGACCAGCCTTCATGGGTGTGTCCCTTCTTTGCGGCACAAGCCTTGCGCGGCAAGCGGATCAGAGCGTACGGGAGATGATTTCCTTCATGATCTCGCTGGTGCCGCCGAAGATCCGCGAGATCCGGACGTCGGTCCAGGCCCGCGCGATCGGGTACTCGGTCATGTAGCCGTAGCCGCCGAACAGCTGCACGCAGTCGTCGATGACCTTGTTGACGCGCTCGGTGGTCCACAGTTTCGCCATCGCCGCGCCCTGCACGTCGAGCTCGCCCTTGAGGTGCCGTTCGATGCACTGGTCGAGGAAGGCCCGCGCCACCGCGGCTTCGGTGGCCGCCTCGGCGAGGGTGAACTTGGTGTTCTGGAAGGAGAAGATGGGCCTGCCGAACGCGGTGCGCTCCTTGGTGTAGTCCAGCGTGAGGTCGATCGCGGCCTCCATCCCGGCCACCGCGGTGACGGCGATGATCAGCCGTTCCTGCGGCAGCTGCAGCATCAGCTGGATGAAGCCCTGCCCCTCCTCCTCGCCGAGCAGGTTGGCGACGGGCACGCGGACGTCGTCGAAGAACAGCTCGGCGGTGTCCTGGCCCTTGAGCCCGACCTTGTCCAGCACACGGCCGCGGCGGAAGCCGGGAGTGTCGGTCTCGACCGCGATCAGCGACACGCCCTGCGCGCCCGCGTCCGGATCGGTCTTGCACGCGACGACCACCAGATCGGCGTGGTAGCCGTTGGTGATGAAGGTCTTGGCGCCGTTGATGACGTAGTGGTCGCCGTCGCGGACCGCACGGGTCTTGATGCCCTGCAGGTCCGAACCGGTGCCGGGCTCGGTCATCGCGACCGCGCCGACGAGCTCGCCGGTGGCGAACTTCGGCAGCCACTCGCGCTTCTTCTCTTCGCTGGCATACGCGAGGATGTAGTGCGCGACGATTCCATTGTGGACGGAAACGCCCCACGCGCTGTCGCCGGAACGGGCCTGCTCCTCGTACAGCACCGCCTCGTGGGCGAAGGTCCCGCCGCCACCGCCGTACTCCTCCGGGATGGACAGCGCGAGCAGGCCGATCTCGCCCGCCTTGGTCCACACCTCGCGGTCGAGCCGCTTCTCCTTGGCCCAGCGTTCCTGGTGCGGCACCAGTTCCTTCTGCATGAACGTCCGGGACAGCTCCCGCAGGTCTTCGAGCTCGGTGGTGCTCCACGAGCTCTTCTGGATCTGCAACGGCACGGCGACGCCTCCTGAGCACGAGCGGCACTGGAAAACATGACGCTGGGAATGTAAGTTCTGGCTGGAATGTACATCCGTACCGGACTGAACGTAAAGTGGTGAAGCGGGGGTTTCAGGTGACCGAGGTAACACGGGCGCCCGCGGCGAAGGCCCACCGCACGCAGGCCGAACGCCGCGAGCAGACCCGCACGGCACTGCTCGACGCGACGATCGACTGCCTGGTCGAACTCGGCCACGCGCGGACGACCGTGCAGGAGGTCTGCGCCCGCGCCGGGGTGTCGAAAGGCGCCGTACAGCACCATTTCGCCACGAAGGCCGAGCTGATGGCGACCGCGGTCGAACACCTGACGACGCGGCTGCGGGAACAGCTGGCCTCCTCGCTCGCGGAGCTGCCCAGCGGCGGCCGCGGTGTCGCGGCGGCGATCGACCTGCTCTGGGAGGGCTATTCGGGGACACTGTCCACCGCGGTCACCGAACTGTGGGTGGCGGCGAGGACCGACCCCGAACTGCGCGCGGCGATCCGCCCGGTCGACCGGGCACTCGGCCGCGCCACCCTGAAGCACGTCACCGAGGTCGCGGGCGAGCTGCCGCCGGAGCGCGCGCAGTTGTTGTTCTGGCTGACAGTCAACCTGACCAGGGGACTCGCACTGGACGCGGAACTCGGCGGCGACCCGAAACGGCGCCGACAGCTGCTCGACGAATGGAAGCGGATCGCCACCATGCTCTACGAGGACGCCACGCCATAATATGAATCTTATTCACGTCTAACTTTTCTCCGTACCGCCGGTATGGTTTACTCGCGGGTAACACCTTTGCGGCGCCGGCGTGCCCGGACGTCGTCTCGGCGGAACGGAGCGATCGCATGACCAGCACGACACCGGCGAACGTGGACCACGACGGCATTGACCGCACAGTCCTCACCGGCACGGTCGGGAACGTGCCCTCCGGACCTTCGGCGGCCCGCGCGGCCCAGCTCGTCGCCCGGGTGACCGGCGGCGCCGACAACGCACCGGTCCGGATGCCCGCGCCCTTCACCGGGAAGCCGATCGCGACCCTCCCGCAGGCGGGCGACCCCGAGGTCCGCGCGGCCTTCGCCACCGCACGCGCGGCGCAGCGCGACTGGGCCGAGCGCCCGGTGCGGGAACGTCAGCAGGTGCTCGTCCGGCTGCACGACCTGATCCTCGAACGTCAGCGTGAGGTGCTCGACCTGGTCCAGATCGAGGCGGGCAAGGCCCGGCTCGACGCGTTCGACGAGGTGAGCGCGGCCGCGCTGGTCGCCGCCTACTACGGGAAACACAGCGCCAAGATCCTGGCGCCGCGGCGCGCGGCGGGCGTCATCCCCGGCCTCACGAAGACCGGCGAGATCCGGCACCCGAAAGGCGTCGTCGGGATCATCTCGCCGTGGAACTACCCCCTCGCCCTGACCGCGATGGACGTCTTCCCCGCGCTCGCCGCGGGCAACACCGTGGTGCAGAAGCCGGACAACCAGACCGCGCTTTCCGCGCTGTGGCTGCACGAACTCGCGTCCGAAGCGGGGCTCCCGGACGACGTGTGGCAGATCGTGCTCGGCCGCGGCTCGCGGATCGGCGCGGCGCTCGTCGAGGAGTCGGATTACCTGTGCTTCACCGGTTCCACGCCCACGGGCAAGGAACTGGCCGGGCAGGTGGCGAAGCGGCTGACCAGCTACTCGCTCGAACTCGGCGGCAAGAACCCGATGATCGTGCTGCCCGACGCCGACGTCGCCAAGGCCGCCGCGGGCGCGGTGACCGCGTGCTTCTCCTCGGCGGGCCAGCTGTGCGTGTCGGTCGAGCGGATCTACGTGCACGAGGACATCCGCGAGGAGTTCACCCGCGCGTTCGTCGCGAAGACGGCCGCGCTGCGGCTCGGCGGCGCGCTGGACTTCCACGCGCAGATGGGTTCGCTGACCTCGGAGGACCAGCTGCGGACCGTGTCGCGGCACGTCGAGGACGCCCGGTCGAAGGGCGCACAGGTGCTGACGGGCGGCCGGGCGCGGCCCGACCTGGGGCCGCTGTTCTACGAGCCGACCGTCCTTTCCGGAGTCACGCCGGAGATGACGCCGTTCGCCGACGAGACGTTCGGCCCGGTCGTTTCGGTCTACGGCTACACCGACGTCACCGAGGCGATCGAGGCCGCGAACGACACGCCGTTCGGGCTCAACGCGAGTGTCTGGTCACGCAACGGGCGCGCGGGCTGGGAGGTCGCGGCGCGGCTGAAGGCGGGCACGGTCAACGTGAACGAGGGCTACGCGGCGACGTTCGGCAGTGTCGGCGTGCCTATGGGCGGAATGAAGGAATCCGGCGTCGGACGCCGCAACGGCGCCGAAGGGTTGTTGAAATACACCGAATCCCAGTCGATCGCGATCCAGCGCGGACTCGCGCTGCGGCCGGGCCGCGGGGTGCCCGGCTCGGTGTGGGCGCGCGGCCTGACCGCCGGGCTCAAGGCGCTGCGCCACCTGCCCTGGCGCTGACGCGCGGATCCCGGATCGTCAGGCCCCTCAAAGTGACATTCACGGTAAGGGTGGCGCGGATGGCGCCCCGGTCTCGAACTGAGCGTCGTTCGGGACGGGGCCCGGCGGCTGTCCAGGGCGCCGCGCCTTGGTCCTGAACGCTCCGTTCGCGTCGGTGTTCGTGCCGATCGGTTCGTTGGCGTGCGGCGCTGCCGGCGCGGGCAGACCCGGCGGGGGCGGGCTGGCGAC
>NZ_JBHYIK010000022.1:27910-59435 GCF_042739735.1 Amycolatopsis sp. NPDC059027
TGGGTGGGCGTGGCGCCCCCCGTTTTGATTCACTCAACCCTTCACAGTCTCTGTTCGGGGGGGGTGGGGGGGCCCCTGTCGCGAACGGAGCGTTCGCGACAGGCGACGCCGCCGCGCGAAGACCCGGCCGTCGCGACGAGCCCACGAGCAACACCCCCGGCAAGTCACCCGTCCCCGGGTCCACCCAATGCCGCGAAGGACCCCTTCACGGCATCACGGTCCACAAAGGACAAATGAGCGCAACGCGATTAGGCCGTCCTATTCGGACGGTGCGGGGGCGGCGAGGAGGCCGCGGTCGTAGGCGATGGCGACAGCTTCGGCGCGGCGGCTCGCGCCGAGTTTGGCCATCACCCGCGACAGGTGCACGCTCACGGTCTTCTCGCTGATGTACAGCTCCGCGCCGACCTGGCGGTTGGTGCGCCCGAGCGCCACACGCTCCAGCACGTCACGTTCCCGATCGGTCAGCGGGTCCGCCGGGGTGCGGGCGCCCTCGGTACCGGACGGCGCGGCGGCACCGGCCAGTTCGATGCGGGCGCGGTGCCCCAGATCGCGGACGGCGTCGCGCAGCGGTACCGCGTCCAGCTCGGCGGCGACCTTGTGCGCGGCCTCCAGCGCGGCCGTGGCCTCGGCGACGTCGGCACCGGAGGCGAGCAGCGCCCGCGCGTACTGCCACCGGCAGAACGCCTGCTCGTACACCGCGCCGTAGCCGAACGCCTCGGCCGCCTCCGCCCACAGCCGCGGTTCGGGATCGCCGCCGAGCCCGCTCGCGGCGGCCTCCAGCCGGGCCACCCAGGCCCGGCCCTCGGGGCCGAGCGTGCCCGACCTCGGCATGCCCTCGGCGGCGCACCGGCGGCCGTGCGCGAGGAAGCGTTCCCCCGCCGCCATCGCCTCCTCGGCCACCCGCTGCTCGCCCCGGCTCCGGCCATCCGCCGCCAGCGCGGCCGCGGCCGCCGCCCCGTGCGCGGCGATCCTGATCCCGCCGAGCAGGGAGGGTTCGATCTTCTCCAGCCAGTCGATCAGTTCCTCGGCCGCGTGCACCGCCTCGGCGTACCGCCCTCGCCAGTAGGCGAGCTGACTGACCGCGTCCCCTCCCGACAACGCGATCTGGATGTCGGACGGCCAATGCCTGCGCAAGCCGGGGAGCAGCCGCTCTGCCGTGTCGAACCGCCCGCGCGAAACCACGAACAACGCCCAGACCCCGAGGATCCGCGCCGCGACCGCGCTGGACACCCCGCGCCCCGCCCTGCCCGCCGCGTCCTCGTCCGGCCAGTCGCCGCTGAGGTACCGCAGCTGCAGATGCCGGGCGCGGAGTTCGAGCCCGTACGCGCTCCAGGTCAGCCCGGATTCCTCGGCCCGGCGCACCCCGCGCTCGACGTGCTCCAGCGCCGCCGCGATCTCGGCCTGGTCGTCGTAGCTCAGCGCGAGGAAGTACATCGCCCGCACCTCGACGTTCAGTGCCCCGGCTTCCCGGGCCTTGTCGATCGCCTGGCACAGCCGCTCGCGTGCTTCCGCCGGATCCCCCGAGGAGTCGGCGAGTGTGCCGAGGGTGACCAGCGCGGAGGCCTCGGCGCCCATCGCGCCCACCGTCCGCGCGTCGGACACCGCGGTGAGCGCGCTCTCCAGCGCCTCCTCGTACTGGTCGAGCACCCGCAGGATCCCGGCCCTGCTGGCCAGCACCCACGCCCGCGCCGCGCTGGGCTCGGTGTGCTCGACCAGCGCCCAGGCGCGGTCGATCGCGGCCGAGGCCTCGTCGACGGTGCCCTCCTGGGACAGCAGCGTCTCGGCCAGCCGCCGCCACGCCCCGGCGGCGCGTTCGAGCGGGATGTCCGGCGTCAGCTCCTGGGTGGCCGAGCGCGCGTACGCCGCGGCCCGTTCGGGTTCGCCCGCGGTCCCCGCGAAATAGGAAGCGTTGTGCAGCAGCCTCAGCTCGTCGACGCCCTCGGGCCTGCCCGCCTCGGGCACGGCGTCCCAAATGGACAGTGCCTGCTCGACGTGCCGGAGCGCGGCGCCGGGCGCGCCCAGCTTCTCGGCCTCCGCCATCGCCCGCCACAACGCCGGGAGCGCCGTCGCGAAGTCCTTGCTCTCCAGGCTGTGATACGCCAGCTTGGCGTCGTGCCCGCGCCCCTGCGGCATGGCCTGGATCCGCACCGCGTACGCCGCGTGCATCCGGCCCCGCTCCCCCGGCAGCAGATCGCCGTACACCGCTTCCTGCAGCAGCGCGTGCCGGAAGGCGTAGAACCCGTTCTCGATCACCAGGACGTGGTGCTGCACGGCCTCGCGCAGTGCTTCGTCCAGTTCGGACTCGCCGAGCCCGGCGATCTCGGCCAGTGCCGCGTGGGACACCGAATCGTCGTTGGCCACCGAGATCACCCGCAGCACGCGCCGGGTGTCGGGCGCCAGCCGTTCCAGCCGGGCGAGCAGCACCTCGGCGAGCCCGGCGGGCAGGTCACGGCACTCGGCCGAACTGGCCAGCAGTTCCTCGGCGAAGAACGGGTTCCCCTCCGAGCGGCTGGCGATGTCGGCCACCACGTCGGCCCCGAGCGGCTCGTCGGACAGCGCCTCGACGAACGCGCGCGCCTCGGCGGTGCCGAACGGGAGCAGCTCGACCCGCTCGACGGTGGCCAGCCGCACCAGCTCGGCGAGCAGGGCCCGCAGCGGATGCCGCCGGTGGACGTCCTCCTCGCGGTAGCTGCCCACCACCAGCAATCGCTGCGACCGCAGCCGGGTGAGCAGGAAGGAGAGCAGGTTGCGGGTGGAGCGGTCCGCCCAGTGCAGGTCCTCCAGCAGGATCACCACCGGCCGGGCGGCGGCGATCTCGGTCAGCACCCCCAGTACCGCGTCGAACAGCTGGAGCTGACCGAGATCCTGTTCCGCCCGTGGCCGCTGCATGGCCTCCCGCTCGTTGGCGGTCACCTGCCCGTACTCCCCTGCCGAGGGCATGTCCGGCTCCTGGCCCTGCGGCAGCAGCCTGCCCAGCGCCGGCCGGGCCCGGACGGCGGCGGCTATCCCCGGTTCCGCCACCGTGCCGAGCGGGGCCAGTGCCTCGGCGAACGGGAGGTAGGGCAGACCGCCCTCCCGCACGTCGATGCAGCGGCCGGTCAGTACCAGCGCGCCGCGGGTGGCGACGTGCTCGCCGAGCTCGGTGAGCAGCCTCGTCTTGCCGACCCCGGCGTCCCCGGACAGCAGTACCGCTCCCGCCTCCCCCCGTTCGGCGCGGGCGAAGGCGGCACCGAGCCGCCGCATCTCCTGGGTGCGGCCGACGAGCGGGATACCGGAACCGAGTCTGGGCACGAGAGGCATTCTCGCCTACCCCACCGACAACTTCTTCATCGATTTCCGTCTCGCGGGTCCCTTACCGGGTGGTCTCGCTCACGCCCGCCGAGGCCCGCTCGGAGCCGTGCCGGCGCTGCGCGGGCACCTCGACGTCGGTGAACCGCTCGGCCCGCATCCGGCGCGTCGCACGCCGGACCCGGCCGACCCACTCACCGCGGCCCGCCTTCTTCAGCTCCTCGGCCCGGTAGGCGGCTTCGGCCCGTACCGCGTCCAGGAGCAGATCGGTGTTCATGTGCTTCCCCTTGTCCCTCAGTTCGTTGCTGACACTCAGAGTCGTCCTGAGGGGTGGCCTCCGGCATCGGGTGATCACCCCGACCTGGACGCGACTCGACCCCTTACTTCCGCCTAAAACCAGCTCAGCGGGGGTAAGGGGTCGAGTGAGGGCCGCCGGGGCTCAGTCGCGCAGGGCGGCCAGGAGACCCTGCCAGCCCGAGGCGGGCAAGCGGAAGGCACCCCCTTCGGGATCCTTCGAATCGCGTACCGCGGCGCCGTCGCCGACGAAGGCGATCTCGACGCAGTCGTTACCGCCGCCGCTGTGGCTGCTCTTACGCCAGTGAGCACGCGAAAGTTCGGTGTCCGGCATCATGACCCCACTTCCTTAGCAATCTTCCTGGACCACGTCCTGGATTCGGTGATGGTGCACTGGACCCGGCGCGGCCGCCTGTTCGGCGAACCGGCCGGCGGCCTCGGCGATCACCTCGACCGAGTCGTCCGGCTTCAGTGCCGCCGCGCGCAGGTGGTCGAACATCAGCGCGTAGCGCCGGACATCGGGGGGTTCCTCCAGGTAGAGGCCGCTGGACGTGCTGTCCACGTAGACCACGTCGGCATCGGCCTGCTCGGGGAAGCCCATGATCAGGAACGGGCCCTCCATCCCGGGGTGGGCGCCGGTGCCGAACGGCACGACCTGGATGGTGACGTTCGGCCGCCCTGCCATCGACACCATCCGGTACAGCTGCTCGGCCATCACCTCGGCGCTGTCCACCACGCGGTGCAGCACGGCCTCGTCGATCACCGCCCAGTACTCCGGCGGCGAGGCGTCGGCGAACAGTTCCTGGCGCGCCATCCGCGCGGCGACGCGGCGCCGGAGCTCGGCCTCCTCCGCGTCCGGGCGCATGGCCCTGATCACCGCGCGGGCGTAGCGCTCGGTCTGCAGCAGTCCGGGGACCAGCAGCGCCTGGAACGCGCGCAGCGAACTCGCGTCCGCCTCGAGCCCGACGAAGGTGCCGGTGAAGACCTCGTTGTAGGCGTGCCACCAGCCGCGCTTGCGGGCCTCCCTGGCGAGCTGGACGAGCACCTCCTGCTCGTCGCCGGTGATCCCGTACAGCGCGAGCATGTCCCGCGCGTCACGCGGGGTGACCCCGACGTGCCCGGTCTCGATGCGGCTGATCTTCGACGCGGAGCACTCGAGCTTCTCGCCCACCTCGTCGATGGTCAGATCCGCGGCCTCCCGGAACCGGCGCAGCTCGCTCGCGAGTCTCCGGCGGCGAACGGTGGGACCCTGACCCCTTGCCATCACGACACCTCCGGCTCTCCGGCGCTGAAGCGCTTTCTCGTACTGGCATCTAACCAGTCAACTCGGCACTTGGTGGAAGATTAACCCGCGTCGATCCCGGGGTTAACCCGGTGATCGATCTGCAATTTGCAGATCGGCCTTGTATCCTCACGTCGTAAGCGGGGCGGCAGCGTGCTGACGCCTTGTGAGCAGGGTAGACGACAACGCCCGGGTACCACGGCAGTCGCCCGGTCGTTTTCGGCGGTGGTGAGCCCGGGGCCGTCCCCCGATCGGTCCCGGTCTCACCACCGCACCGCTATTGCCCCGTTATCGCGGTGACTATTCCGCTTTTCCGTCGCACGAAAGCGTGAATGTCGCGCGGAGTGGCACCACTCAGAGCACGCGCAGCAGTCCTTCTTGGACCACGGTCGCGATGAGCGTCCCGTCCGCGGCGAAGAACCGGCCGGTGGCCAGCCCCCGCGCACCCGACGCCGTTGGCGAGGCGCTGTCGTAGAGAAACCACTCGTCGGCCCGGAACGGACGGTGGAACCACAGCGCGTGGTCCAGGCTGGCACCGAGGACCTTGTCGAGGTCCCAGTAGACGCCGTGCCGCGCCAGCACCGAGTCGAGCAGGGTCATGTCCGAGGCATAGGTCAGCACGCAGACGTGCAGCAGCTGCTCGTCGCCGAGCTTGCCGTCGGCGCGCATCCACACCTGGTTGCGCGCCGGGTGTTCGCCGGTCTCCCGGGTGACCCACGGCGGCTCGTTGACGTAGCGCAGGTCGATCGGGCGCGGCAGGCCGTGGTGGCCGATCGAGTAGCCCTCGGCACGTTCCATCAGCGTCGGCAGCGATTCCGGGTCCGGCACGTCCGGCATCGTCTCGGCGTGCTCGATACCCGGCTCGTCCGTCTGGAACGACGCCGACAGCGAGAAGATCGCCTTCCCGTGCTGGATCGCGACGACCCGGCGGGTGGTGAACGAACGGCCGTCGCGAATGCGGTCGACCTCGTAGATGATCGGCACGCTCGGGTCACCGCCGCGGATGAAGTACGCGTGCAGCGAATGGACCTTGCGCTCGGCGGGGACCGTGCGCCCGGCGGCGACGAGCGCCTGCCCGGCGACCTGGCCGCCGAACACGCGCACCGGCGAGTGCGCCGGCGAGACGCCGCGGAAGATGTTCTCCTCGATCTTCTCCAGATCGAGCAGCGCGATCAGCCGGTCCAGCACGGGCTGACCGCCACCGGTCGCCGAATCCAGCCCGGTGGCGGCTTCCCTGGCCATCTCAGTCATGCCCGCACTTTATGCCCCAGGCGCCCGGTGGGTCCGCTATGCGTGGTCGTCTTCACCGAGGCGATGGACGCGGATCAGGTTGGTCGAGCCGACGGTCCCCGGCGGGGAACCCGCGACGATGACGACCAGATCACCCTTGGCGTACTTGCCCATCTCCAGCATCGCGTGGTCGACCTGCCGGATCATCTGGTCGGTCGAGTCCACTTTGGGCACGATGCGGGTGGTGGTGCCCCAGGTCATCGCGAGCTGACTGCGAACGCTTTCCTCCGGGGTGAACGCCAGCAGCGGCAGCCGCGTGTGCAGGCGGGCGAGCCGCCGCACGGTGTCGCCGGACTGCGTGAACGCCACCAGTGCCTTGGCGTTGAGCCGCTCGCCGATGTCGCGGGCGGCGTAGGAGATCACGCCGCGCTTGGTGCGCGGGACGTGCGAGAGCGGCGGCACGACCGGCGAGTCGGTCTCGACCGCCTCGACGATCCGGCTCATGGTCTCGACCGTCTCGATCGGGTAGCGGCCGACGCTCGTCTCGCCGGAGAGCATCACCGCGTCGGTGCCGTCGAGGACCGCGTTCGCGACGTCGGAGGCCTCGGCGCGGGTCGGGCGCGAGTTGTTGATCATCGATTCGAGCATCTGTGTCGCGACGATGACCGGCTTCGCGTTCTCGCGGCAGATCTGGATGGCGCGCTTCTGCACCAGCGGGACCTGCTCCAGCGGCAGCTCGACACCCAGGTCGCCGCGGGCGACCATCACCGCGTCGAAGGCCAGCACGACCGCTTCGAGGTTGTAGACGGCCTCGGGCTTCTCGATCTTGGCGACCACCGGCTTGCGGCCCTTGCCGACCCGGTCCATGACCTGGTGCACCAGGTCGATGTCGGCGGGCGAGCGGACGAACGACAGCGCGATGAAGTCGACACCGAGCTCAAGGGCGAACTCCAGGTCCTCGACGTCCTTTTCGGACAGTGCGGGGACGGAGACGTCCATACCGGGCAGCGAAACGCCCTTGTTGTTGCTGACCGGGCCGCCCTCGGTCACCTCGCAGACGACGTCCTGGCCGTCGACCTCTTTGACCACGAGGCCGACCTTGCCGTCGTCGACGAGCAGCCGGTCGCCGGGCTTGGCGTCCTTGGCGAGGCCCTTGTAGGTGGTCGAGACGCGGTCGTGGGTGCCCGCGATGTCCTCGACGGTGATGCGCACGACGTCGCCGGCGTGCCATTCGACAGGGCCGCCCGCGAACGTGCCCAGGCGGATCTTCGGGCCCTGCAGGTCGGCGAGGATGCCGACCGCCTTGCCCGACTCGGCGGCCGCGGCGCGGACGAGGTCGTAGACCTGCTTGTGGTCGCTGTGGCTGCCGTGGCTGAAGTTCATCCTCGCGACGTCCATCCCGGCGTCGACGAGTGCCCGCATCTTCTCCGCCGTGGCGGTGGCAGGGCCAAGGGTACAAACGATCTTCGCGCGTCGGCTCACGTTCGCACAGCGTAGTACCTCGTCCCGGTTTCGTCTGTACCGATCCCGAAAGTTCAAGTGGACGTGTTCAGAACAGCCGGGGTCGCGTAACCTCCGTGAACATGTCGCCGGTTGCGCGGATCGCCGTCGTCGTGGCCGTTTTCCTCGCCTCGGCCTGCGGCACCTCACCCGCCGGGCCCGAGCGCCCGGCCTGGGAACCCGTCCCCCCGCCCGCCCCGGACGCGCGGGTACTGGGATTTGCGCCACTGGCCGCCGAAGTGCGCGCGTTCGGCTCGGTGCCCGGCGCGGAAGGCCGCGCACCGGGCGCGTGGACGTGGCGTGCCGGGCGCTGGGAGCCGATGACGCTGCACGCCCGGAGCGGGTACGCCCGGCAAGCCGAGCTGACCGTGCCCGCGATCGACGGCGACCGGATCCTCGCGCTGGGCTCCGCGTTCGGCGGCGCGCACGGCAACCCGCGGCCGACGATCTGGACCGGCGGCCCGGCCGCGCTGGACGAATACCCGCAGGGCATGGAGCTACTGGGCGGCCCGAGGGCGATCACCGTCACCGGCAGCGCGGCCGGGCCCTCGACGTATGTCCTGAGCGGACAGTGGGATCACCCGCGCGGGGGTGCCGGCGCGGCGGTGTGGGTCTCGGCGGACGGTGCCGTCTGGTCGCGGCTGGACGACGACCCCGCGTTGCTGAGCACGGAAGGCGCGCGGACGCGGATCCTCGCGACGACCCGGGCTGGGGACGGGTTCGTCGCGGTGGGCGATGTCCGGTCCGAGCGGCTCTCGCCGACGGCGTGGACCTCGGGTGACGGCCGCTCCTGGCGCCGGGAAGCGCTTCCTGCGGACGGGTCCTGGGACGTTTCGGCCTGGCGGATCACCTGCCGTGACTCCTGCGTCGCGGTCGGTGTCGCCGCGCGCCCGGACGGTGGCCCGCAGCGGCTGGCGTGCTGGCAGCGGGACGGGACGGCGTGGCGGCCGATGGTCCTCGGCGGCCCCGAGGTGCCGAGAGCCCAGCTGCTGGAGGTGACCGGGCTGAGCCGGGACGCCGGGATCTCCGTCGTGACCGGCAAGATCGGCGGGAAGACCCGGCTGTGGCGTTACGGCCCCGGCTGCGAGGGCCCAGCCGAGCTGCCGCTGCCGGAGGACACACCCGAGATCACGGCGTTCGCGAGCGGCGGCTCCGTGCTGCTCGCGACGACCGGCCGGGACAGCAGCAAACTCTGGCGGCAGCGGATTGTGGCGCTGTGAAGGCCTCCTTCACAGCGTTCAGCGCCAGTAAGGAGGCCTTCACGGCGTTGAGTGCTGCGAAGACTTCCTCGACGGGAGTCCGGCGCGTGCAGGAACGCGCGACCCGTGGGATGCGTGTTGTTCATGGGGCTGGTCGTGGCGATGGGCTCCGCGGGGCGGCATTGATCGTCGCGAACGCTCCGTTCGCGACATCTGTGCGGCGGCTGATATCCCGAAGGGGGCGTTCGAGTCGAAAGGCGCGTTCGAGACGGCGCACGTTGCCAACGGCGTGCCCGGGGCATCGCGCCGCGTGCGCGGGCGTCAGCGGCGGGGCTGCTCGCTGGGGCCCACCCGATCGCGGGCCCACTCGTTGAAGGCGCGGACCTGACGCCATGCCTTGCGCACCCGGTCGAGGGAGCCGCGTTCGTGCAGCACGTCGTCCGGCTCCCAGGCGCGGACGGCGTAGACCGAGCGGTAGCGGAGCAGGTCGATGCGGGGGTGGTCCTCGGCGAAGCCGCGCGGCCGCGATTTGAGCCGGTCGCCGTTGATCTCCCAGCCCGCCCGCTTCAGTTTCGCGAGGAGCTTTTCCAGCGCCGTGCCGTGCAGCTCGGTGTCGACGGCGGCGCGGAAGCGTGCCAGCTGGTCGGACGCCAGGTGGAAGCAGCCACCGCCGACCCGCAGCCCCTCCGGGCCGACCTCGACGTAGTACGCGCCGCCCCCTCGTCCCTGCTCGATGACGCCGCCGCAGTGCGTCTTGTACAGCGTCTTGTCCTTGGCGAACCGGACATCGCGGTACGGCCGGAAAACCTTCGGGTCGCCGAAGCCCTCGCCGAACTCCGGCGCCAGCTCCGCGAGCAGGGCCTCCATCGGCGCGCGCACGTCCGCCTTGTACACGTCCAGGTTGTCTTCCCAGTACGGCTTGGAGTTGTCCGCGATCAGCCCGTCGAAGAAATCGACGGCGTGTTCCCCGAATCCCGTGAACTTCACCCCGGCACGATAATGCGCACCACCGACACTCCCGGGAGGCACCATGGCCATGCAGGGGAAATCGACGGCGGCCACGCACGAGGAGTACCTGTCGGCGCTCGCCGAGCCCCGGAGGGGCGAGCTGCGCGCACTGCACGAGCTGGTCCGCGCTCTACGTCACGTCCATAGTCGGCGAGCGCTACCTGGCCGAGTCGTACGCCGAGCGGCTGCCGAAGGCGTCGATCGGGAAGAGCTGCGTCCGTTTCAAGCGACTGTCCGATGTGGACACAGCGGTGCTCGCCGAACTGCTCACGGAGGCGGCGGCCAGCCCGCCCGGCGAACTCGCGCAGGGCCCGAACATGCCTTGACAGGAATATGCGGCTGCGGTCAGATCTCCCGTGTGATGCGCACCTTCGACGTCCTCGCCGAGCCCCGGCGGCGTTCGATCCTCGACCTGCTCCGCGAGGGCGAACGGTCCGTCGGCGAACTCGTCGAGCAGCTGGAGCTGAGCCAGCCCGCGGTGTCCAAGCACCTGCGGGTACTGCGGGAGGCCGGGCTGGTGACCGTCCGGGTGGCCGCGCAGCGCCGCTGCTACCGGCTGCGGCCGGAACCACTGGCCGAGGTCGACGCCTGGCTCGCCCCCTACCGGCGTTTGTGGTCCACCCATCTCGACGCGCTGGAACGGCGACTGGACGAAACCGACTAGCTCGCGGGTGCCGTCTCGAAGACGATCCCGGCCGCCGCGGCGCGCCGTTCGCCCCACGCGAACAGCGCGCTCAATGCCGGACCCAGCGCTTCGCCGTCCTCGGTGAGCCGGTATTCGACGTGCGGCACCTTGCCCCCAAGGCTTTCCCGGCGGACGAGCCCGTCGGACGCCAGCTCACGCAGTTGCTGGGTGAGCATCTTTTCGCTCACTCCCGGCATGCGCCGCCGGAGCTCGCCGTAGCGGTGCACGCCCTCCTTGAGGTGGGCCAGGATGACCGGCTTCCACTTGCCGCCGATGACGTCGACGGCGACCTCGACCGCGCAGTAGTACCGCTTCGTCATGCCGCCCTCCGTGCCACGCACCGGAAAGTGCGTGGTTGCCCGGGTACGCACCCGGTGGTTGCCTTGCCGGGTGATCGTCGAATACGTGCGTTACAGGATCCCCGAAGCCTCCTCCGCCGAGTTCGAAGCCGCCTATTCTCGTGCCGCGCAGTCGCTCACGAAGGCACCCCAGTGCGTCGACTACGAACTCGGCCGCTGCACTGAGGACCCTACGCGCTACACCCTGCGGATCCGGTGGACTTCGGCGAAGGACCACCTCGAGGGCTTCCGCACCGGCCCCGAGTTCCCGGCGTTCTTCGCCGCGATCGGCGGGTTCGCGGGCGAGATCGAGGAGATGCGCCACTACGAGACGACCACGGTCGCCGGGGAGGGCGGCGCGCGGCCGCCGACGCTCTACGACTGGGCGGGCGGGCGTCCGGCGCTGGTGGAACTGCTCGACGTCTTCTACCGGCACGTGCTGGAGGACTCCCTGCTCGAACCGGTGTTCCGGGACATGGACTCGCAGCACGTCGAGCACGTGGCGACCTGGCTCGGCGAGGTGTTCGGCGGCCCGGCCGACTACAGCGGACGGCACGGCGGGCATCCGCACATGATCTCCCGGCACGCCGGCCGCGGGATCACCGAAGAGCAGCGGCGCCGCTGGGTCACCCTGCTGCTCGACGCCGCCGACGAGGTCGGCCTGCCCGCCGACCCGGAGTTCCGCGCCGCGTTCGCCGGCTACGTCGAATGGGGCAGCCGCCTCGCCGTGCTGTTCTCCGCGCCCGGCGCGGACACCACGACCGGCGAGCCGGTGCCGCACTGGTCCTGGACCATGCCGCCGTGGCAGCCGCCGTCGAAATAACCGGAGCGCGGCCTCATAGTGTGAGGCAGTCGGAAGGAGGCTGCCGGTGATCAGAGTGGACGGCCGGACGCTGCGGTGCGCGGACGTGGTGACGGCGGCGGCGACCGAGGGTCCCTTGGACATCGACGTGTCCATCGCCGCGCTCCGTGGCGCCGAGCACGCGTGGAAACTCGCCGAGGACCTGAGCACCCGGCGGATCGTCTACGGCCGCACGACCGGTGTCGGCGCGAACAAGGACGACGTCGTCACGGGCGAGGACCCGGCCGAGCACGGACGCCGCCTGCTGCGCAGCCACGCTGGCGGCAGCGGCGACGCGATGCCCGGCGGCCAGGTGCGGGCGATGATGCTGATCCGGCTCAACCAGCTGCTCGCCGGGCGGTCCGGCGCCAGCCCGGCGCTGATCGGCGCGCTCGCGACGGCGGTGAAGACCGGGGCGCTGCCGCTGGTGCACCGGTTCGGCGCGATCGGCACCGGCGACCTCGCCCCGCTGGCCGAGACCGCGTTGGCGCTCACCGGGGAACGACCGTGGCTGCACGGTGAGGTCCCGCCGGTGCCGGTCCACGCGGGTGACGCGCTCGCGTTCATGAGCAGCAACGCCGCGACGCTGGCCGAAGCAACGCTTTCCGCGATGCGGCTGGACACGCTGGCCCGCGCGAGCCACGCCGTCGCGGGATTGACCTACGTCGCGCTCGACGGCAACCCCGAGGCGTACGCGACGCCGGTGCACGAGGCGCGTCCGCACGCGGGACAGGTCGCGTGCGCGGCGGAAATGCGACGGCTGCTGGGAATGCACGGCACGCCCCCGCCGGGTCGGCGGATCCAGGACCCGTTCGGACTGCGGGCGTTCCCGCAGGTGCAGGGTCCCGCGCTGGACGCGATCCACTACCTGCGGGACGTGCTGGCCGTGGAGATCAACGCCAGCACGGAAAACCCGATGATCTCGACGGTGCATCAGGACGCCTACCACCACGCGCATTTCCACACCGCGTACGTGTCGACGGCGCTGGACCAGGCACGCGCGACGGTGCACCAGGTCGCCGAGCTTTCCGTGGCACGGCTGGGAGATCTGCTGGAGCCGGAGTTCACCGGGCTGCGGCCGTTCCTCGCGGCGGGGCCGCCGGGCAGTTCCGGGCTGATGATCCTGGAGTACGTCGCGCACGACGCGCTCACCGAGCTGCGGCAGGCGGCGCTGCCCGCGACGCTGGGCACCGCGGTGGTGTCACGCGGGATCGAGGACCACGCGAGCTTCTCGACGCAGGCCGCGCGGGCCGCGACCGCCGCCGCGGCGGCGTATCAGCAGGTGCTGGCGTGCGAACTCGTCGCGGCGGTGCGGGCGCTGCGGATCCGGAAGGCGGAGCTGGTCGACCTGCCGGTGCGTGCTGCGTACGAGGCGGCGTCGGCCGTCCTGGACCCGCGTCTCGACGACCGTCCGCTGACCGAGGACATCCGCCACGCGGTCGAGATCCTGGACGTACTGGCGCGGATCTGAAGGGGACCTTCGTCTCGTAGGACGTACTGAAGGGGACTTTCCTCCGATGACATGCGAGGAAAGTCCCCTTCAGCTCACGTCAGCCGAAGAAGACCTCGGCCTCTTCGTAGCGTTCGGCCGGGACGGTCTTGAGTTCCGCGGTGGCCTCGGACAGCTTCACCCGGACGATGTCGGTGCCCTTCAAGGCGACCATGACGCCGAAGTCGCCGTCCGCGACGGCGTCCACCGCGTGCAGGCCGAAGCGGGTGGCCAGGACCCGGTCGTACGCCGTCGGCGTGCCGCCGCGCTGGACGTGGCCGAGCACGACCGCGCGGGACTCCTTGCCGGTGCGGTGCGCGATCTCGTCGGCCAGCCAGGTGCCGATGCCGCCGAGCCGGACGTGCCCGAAGGCGTCCTTCTCGCCGGTGAGCAGCTTCTCCTCGCCGCCCTCGGGAAGCGCTCCCTCGGCGACGACGATGATCGGCGCGTACTCCTTCTCGAAGCGGCGCTCGACCCAGGAGACGACCTGCTCGACCGAGAAGTGCCGCTCCGGCACCAAAATCACGCTCGCGCCGCCGGCGAGGCCGGAGTGCAGCGCGATCCAGCCCGCGTGCCGTCCCATGACCTCGACGACCAGCGCGCGGTGGTGCGACTCGGCGGTGGTGTGCAGCCGGTCGATCGCCTCGGTGGCGATGGACACCGCGGTGTCGAAACCGAACGTGTAGTCGGTGGCGCCCAGGTCGTTGTCGATCGTCTTGGGCACGCCGACGACGCCGACGCCGTCGTCGGTGAGCCGCTTCGCCACGCCGAGGGTGTCCTCGCCGCCGATCGCGATCAGCGCGTCGACACCCTGGTCGGCGAGCACCTTCTTGATCTTCTCGACGCCGCCGTCGACCTTGTACGGGTTGGTCCGCGAGGACCGCAGGATCGTGCCGCCCCTGGTGAGGATGTCCTCGACGTCGCGGAGGCCCAGCGGCTTGCTCTCGCCGGTGAGCGGACCCTGCCACCCGTTGCGGAAGCCGACGAACTCCCAGTCGTGCACCTCGATGCCCTTGCGCACCACCGCGCGGATGACCGCGTTGAGCCCCGGGCAGTCGCCGCCGCCGGTCAGCACCCCGACACGCATCTGAAGCCTCCGTGTATGTCCTGTGGTTCGTGGAGATGACAGTCACATTTCGCCTTGCGACGCCAGGGTAGCGGCTTCCGTCTTGATCGGTGCAGGGCGGACCACAAGGGGAATCGGTACTCCCCTTCCGGCGCTCTGCTAGGGTGGCGCCCATGCAGCGCTATTTCTGGTTTACGAAGCCGGCCCCGGGTGGGCACGGCGGCGTGAACCTGCGCTGAGTCCCACCCCGAGCCGGAATCGCGACCGGCTCGGTGGTTCTCGCGGGGTCGGTGTCCATCAGGAAGGAACCACCCGCAGTGTCTCTCTCACCGCTGTCTCTCACCGCCGGGCCCGCCGACGTCACGCCGCTGGACGCGCGGCGCACGACGAGCATCAGCCCGCTCATCTCCCCCGCCCTGCTGCGCGAGGACCATCCCGTCGACGCGGCGGTGGCGAAGGTCGTGCACCAGGGCCGCGCGGAGACCGTCGACATCCTCGACGGCCGGGACGACCGGCTGCTCGTCGTCGTCGGCCCGTGCTCGGTGCACGACACCGAGGCCGCGCTCGACTACGCCCGCCGCCTGGCCGCGAAGGCCGAGGAACTGCGCGGCGAGCTGCACGTCGTCATGCGCGTGTACTTCGAGAAGCCGCGCACGACGCTGGGCTGGAAGGGCCTGATCAACGACCCCGACCTCGACGGGACGTTCGCGGTCAACAAGGGCCTGCGGATGGCGCGGCGGCTGCTGCTCGACGTGTCGGCGCTCGGCCTGCCGGTGGGCTGCGAGTTCCTCGACCCGATCACCCCGCAGTTCATCGCCGACGTCGTCACCTGGGGCTCGATCGGCGCGCGGACCGCCGCGAGCCAGGTGCACCGGCAGCTGTGCAGCGCGCTGTCGATGCCGGTGGGGATCAAGAACTCGACCGAGGGCGACGTCCAGGTCGCGGTGGACGCCACCCGCGCGGCGGCGGCGAGCCACGTCTTCGCCGGGATCAACTCCGACGGGCTGGCCGCGCTGCTCACGACGTCCGGGAACCCGGACTGCCACGTCATCCTGCGCGGCGGCTCGGCGGGGCCGAACCACGACGCCGCGACGGTGTCCGACACCCTCGCACGGCTGCGGAAGTCCGGGCTGGCGGAGCGGGTGATCATCGACGCGAGCCACGGCAACAGCGGGAAGGACCACGTCCGGCAGGCCGAGGTCGTCCGCGAGCTGGCCGGGCGGATCGGGGCCGGGGAGCGCGGCATCGCCGGCCTGATGCTGGAGAGCTTCCTCGCCGCCGGACGCCAGGATCTCTCGCTGGGCCGCGGCGGCGAGCTGACCTACGGCCAGAGCATCACCGACGCCTGCATGGACTGGGACACCACGGCGGACCTGCTGGACGCCCTCGCCGAGGCCGTCCGCACCCGCCGCTGAGTGCCGCGGGTCAGGGGCGAGAGTTGGCGGGGCGGCGGCGCCAGACCTCCTCGATGACCTGCCAGCGGACGTAGTTGTGGCGGGCGTCGGCGAGGGCGTCGTGGGCGTCGGCGGGGGCGGCGGGCAGCTTCGGCTTGCCCGCGTCCTCCCAGCGCTGCCGCAGGTCGCGGGTGAAACGGGGAAGCTGCCGGGGCAGCGCGGGCATCGGGCCCCACAGCTGGGCCAGCGCGACGTGGTCGTACGCGGCGAACCAGGCCCACAGCTCGATCCCGCCGGGCGGTTTGCCCAGGAACTCCAGCAGATCCGTCCGGATGCGCTCTCGGCTGCGCCACGCCGGATCCCCCGGCGACGGCAGTTTCGGGAGCACGTTCTCGCGGACCCACGGCCCGGCCTTGGCGGGGTCGAAATCGGTGGAGACCGCGTAGAACTCGCGGCCACGTTCGTCAACGACACCGATCGACACCAGGTCGATCGTCACGCCGTCCTCGATGAATTCGGTGTCGTAGAAAAAACGCACCGGGGAACCCTAGTCGGTCAACCGACCTTGCTGTCGGGCACCCGGGCGGCGTCGGACGCGGACGGCTGCGACGGCACCTTGGGGCGCACCCCGGCGGCGTCGGCGGCCAGCAGCTCCTTGGCCTTGGCGGCGTAGATGTCGACGTACTCCTGGCCGGACAGCTCCATGAGCGCGTACATGATCTCGTCGGTGATGGAGCGCTCGATGAACCGGTCGCCCGAAAGGCCTTCGTAGCGCGAGAAGTCCAGCGGCTTGCCGAACCGGACCTCGAGGCGGCGCGGCCACCACATCTTCGAGCCGATCGGGTTGACCTTGTCGGTGCCGACCATCGCGACCGGGATCACCACCGCCCCGGATTCCAGCGCGATCCTGGCGACGCCGGTCTTGCCCTTGTACAGCCGTCCGTCCGGCGAGCGCGTGCCCTCCGGGTAGATGCCGAGCAGGTGGCCGTTGCGCACGAGCCGGATCGCGGTGTCCAGCGCGGCCTGCGCGGCGTTGCCGCCGGAGCGGTCGATCGGGAACTGCCCGACGCCGGTGAAGAACCATTTCTTCAGCAGGCCCTTGAAACCGGGCTCGGTGAAATACTCCGATTTGGCCGGGAAAGTCACCTTCCGCTTCACCCGCAGCGGCATGAAGAACGAGTCGGCGACGGCGAGATGGTTGCCGGCGAGGATGGCGCCCCCGGACTCCGGGATGTTCTCGGCGCCGACGACCTTGGTCGGCCACAGCAGCTTGAGCAGCGGTCCGATGAACACAAACTTCGCCAGCCAGTACAGCACGCCGCTCCGTCTCCTCACCCACGCTCGGCCGAGTCCGACCCAGTCCGACGTACCAGAGTACGAAGCTAGGACGTCCTAGCACAACGCGAGCCACCCGGTTACCCGGCGGCAGCGACCGATCTCACAGCGCCCCGGCCGGGATCCGGGCGGTGGCCGGACGCCCACAACGCCGCCGGGCCGTGCGAACATAGATGGCCCACACCGATGGAGGAGGAAGGCGATCGCATGGGCGTTCTCGCCGGCGCTGAGCCGTTCGCTCACCCCGGTTCCACCGGCGCCGGATTCCTGCTGTGCCACGGGTTCACTGGCACTCCGGCGAGCATGCGCGCCTGGGGCGAGCACCTGGCGGCGGCCGGGTACGCCGTGCGCTGCCCGCTCCTGCCGGGGCACGGCACCCGGTGGCAGGACATGAACCGGACAGGTTGGCAGGACTGGTATGGCCGGGTCCGCGAGGAACTGCTGGCGCTCAAGGCGGAGTGCCCGATCGTGTTCGTCGCCGGGCTGTCGATGGGCGGGACGCTGACGCTGCGGCTTGCCGAGGAGTTCGGCGCCGCGATCGCCGGGATCGTCCTGGTCAACCCGTCGGTGACGACGCTGCGCAGGGACGCGAAGTTCCTCCCGCTGCTGGCGCGGACCATCCCGTCGGTCGCCGCGATCTCGAACGACATCGCCAAGCCGGGGGTCACCGAACTGGCCTACTCCCGGACGCCGGTGCGCGCCGCCGCGAGCCTCGCGAAGCTCTGGGCGATCGTCCGGGCCGAGCTGCCGAAGGTCACCCAGCCGGTGCTGTTGCTGCATTCGGCCGTAGATCATGTCGTCGAACCGGTGAACGCGAAGATCATTCTGAACGAGATCGGCAGCACCGCGGCCACCGAGGTCATACTGGAACACAGTTTCCACGTCGCGACCCAGGACCACGACGCGGACCTGATCTTCACCCGCAGCGTCGAGTTCGCGCACTCGATCCGAGCGGGGCTGACGGAGGAAGCCAGATGAGCCGGGGGCCAGGCAAGGATGGGCCGGAAGACGTCGACGCGACGTTCGCCGAGATCGTCGCCGATCTGCGGGCCGAGGGTGTCGGCCTGCTATCCCAAGACGAGACGGTCGACACCGTCGACGACGCCATCGACACCGCCGAGCTGAAACTCGATCCGCCGAAACCGGAGACGACGGGCTCGACGGGGACGGCCGACGCGGGCTGGCGTGGCGGCGGGACGAACTGGGACAAGACGATGTTCTCCGAGGACCCCGCGTCCGACGACGAGCACTTCGTGCCCCCGGAGCCGCCGCCGCTGCCGCGTCCGCGCAAGGGCGCGTTCGTCGTGCTGCTGCTGTTCATCGTGGGACTGCTCCTGCTGATCATCCCTGGCTTCATCGGGATCAGCCAGACGGTCGCCACCCCGCTGGGGATCCTCGCGCTCGCGACCGCGATCGCGCTGCTGCTGCTCCGCGTCCGGCAGGGTCCCCCGCCCGGCGCCGATCCCAGCAACGGCGCCCAGGTCTGACCAGACCGGGGGAACCCCGCATGCACGTCGAGTTCACTCCGTCCCGCCGGTCCACGGTCGGCGCGGAGTGGGAGCTGGCGCTGGCCGACCGGCGCAGCGGCGAGCTGTCCTCGGTGGCCGAACGCGTCCTCGAAGCCGTCCGGCCGGAGGACGGCGGCGAGCATCCGAAGATCAAGCAGGAGCTGCTGCTCAACACGATCGAGGTGATCAGCGGGGTCTGCCGGACGGTCGGCGAGGTGAAGGCCGATCTGGGCGGGACGCTGGACACCGTGCACGCGGTGTGCGACCGGTTCGGTGTCGAGCCGTTCTCCGCCGGGACGCATCCGTTCTCCAGCTGGTACCAGCAGAAGGTCACCGACAAGGCGCGCTACGCCAAGCTGATCGACCGGACCCAGTGGTGGGGACGGCAGATGCTGGTCTACGGCGTCCACGTGCATGTCGGCGTCGAGCACCGCGAAAAGGTGCTCCCGATCCTCGACTCGCTGCTGATCTACGCACCGCATCTGCAGGCGCTGTCGGCGTCCTCGCCGTACTGGGGTGCCGAGGACACCGGATACGCGTCGAACCGGGCGCTGATGTTCCAGCAGCTGCCGACCGCGGGCCTGCCGTTCCAGTTCACGAAGTGGCCGGAGCTGGAGAACTACGTCGCCGACATGTTCACCACCGGCGTGATCGACGACTTCTCCGAGATCCGCTGGGACATCCGCCCCTCGCCGCGGCTCGGGACGATCGAGATGCGGGTGTGCGACGGGCTGCCGACGCTGGAGGAGGTCGGCGCGATCGCGGCGCTGACGCAGTGCCTGGTCGAGGATTTCAGCACCCGGCTCGACGACGGCGAGGTACTGCCGACGCTTCCGCCGTGGCACGTCCAGGAGAACAAGTGGCGCGCGGCGCGCTACGGCACCGACGCGATCGTCATCCTCGACGCGCGGGGGCGGGAGCGGCTCGTCACCGAGGACGTCTGTGTGTTGCTCGACCGGCTGGAGCCGGTGGCCCGGCGGCTGGACTGCGTGCGCGAACTCCGGGACGTCGAGACGATTCTGCGGTACGGGCCGAGCTATCAGCGGCAGCGGGCGGTGGCGCGGCAGCATAACGGCAGTCTCAAGGCGGTGGTGGCGTCGCTGGTGTCGGAGATGCGGGACGGGATCTCGCGTACCTGAGCGGTCGGCTCGCGTACCGGGATGGAGATCTCGCGTGATCAGACGGCGAACTCGCGTGATTGGGGGCGTAGCTCGCGTGATCAGGGGCGTAGCTCGGCGAGGAGGGTGGCGGGGCCGAGGGTGGTGGCGCCGAGGGAGGTGACGCGGGACTTGAGGTCCCGGTCGGCGGTGGCGACTACGACGTGGTTGCCGGGGTGGGCGCGGAGTTCGCGGGTGAGGGCGACGATGGCGGAGTCGCCGTCGGTTTCGGCGTCGACGACCTCGACGCCGGGGATCGGTTCGACGCCGCGGGCCTTGCCCTCCACGACGAGGAGCACGCGGGGCCACCAGGTCCAGTCCTGCCCGGCCCCGCCGCCCACGACGGTGTCCGGAAGGCCGGTCTCGGTCAGCGACGCGAGTTCGTCGCGCAGCCGGACGGCGGCGCCGAACCGGTCGCGCCACCAGCCGTCCGGCCGGGAACCGACGACGTTCGCGCCGTCGACGACGAGCACCAGCGTCCGGTCCAGCTGAGTGCGCAAACCCGGCCACGCCGCGGCGAAGTCGCGGTGCAGCCGGAACCCGGCGACGTCGTCCGGGCGGACCCAGCGCAGTTCGGCGCTCTCGGAATTCGCCACCCGCTCCTCGATCGTCCCGGTCACCGAAGCGACCACCGTGGTGTAGCGCCAATCCCCGTGTTCCAGCACCGACGCCGACAACGCGCGAACCGTGCCGGGCGCCACCGCGGCCTCCTCGTGCGCCTCGCGGACGGCCGCCTCGCGCGGGGTCTCCCCCGCTTCCAGCGCGCCGCCGGGCAGCGCCCACGTTCGCCCGTGATGCACCCACCACGCCCGGCGCTGCAGCAGCACCCCGCGCCCGGGATCCGACAGCAGCAGCCCCGCCGCGCCGTGCCTGCCCCAGTGCAGCCTGCCGCACGAACAGCGGACGAACACGTTCGCGGGGAGGGTAGTCATCCTCCTACCGTGACACACCGACCTGCGAATCGTCAGCCTTCGCGACGTCCATCGCCAGCGCGGCCGCGCCGACGATCGCGGTGTCGTCGCCCAGGTGCGCGGTCCGGATCCGGGCCAGCGGCCGGTACTTGGCGCCGGTGATCGCGCCCGCGTAGTGCTCGCGGGCCTCGTCGAGGAAGAGCGGCGCGGATTCCGACACCCCGCCACCGATGACGATGATCTCCGGATCGAACACGTCCGCCACCAGCGCGAGTCCCTCGCCGAGCCATTTCGCCAGCTCCGCCATGGCCCGCTGGGCGATCGGGTCGCCGTCGCGGGCGGCGCCCGCCACCCGCCTGCCGGTGATCGAGCCGGGGTCCCCGGCGACCTCGCGGGCCAGCACGGTCGAGCGGCCCGGATACCGCGCCAGCAGCTCCACCGCGGTCGCCGCCAGCGCCGTCCCGCTGCAGTACCGCTCCCAGCAGCCGTACTTCCCGCACGGACAGGCCCGGCCGCCCGGCACCACGGTGAGATGACCGAGTTCGGGGGCGACGCCGTACGCGCCGCGGTAGATCTTCCCGTCGAGCAGCAGCCCGGCACCGATCCCGGTGCCGAGCGCCACCAGCGCGGCCACCTGGGCGCCCCGCGCGGCACCGAACCGGTGTTCGCCGACCACCGCGGAGTTCACGTCGTGCTCCAGCGTCACCGGCAGGCCGACGCGCTTTTCGATACGTTCGGCGACCGGCGCGTCCCGCCAGGCCAGATGCGGCGCGAACATGACCGTGCGGCGGTCCCGCGCGACGAACCCGGCGACGGCCAGCCCCACCCCGGCCACCTCGTGCCGGTTGCGGAGCGTTTCGACGACCCCGGCGATGGCGTCCTCCAGGGGACCTTCCTCGCTCGGCGTCGCCACCCGCGTGGTGTCCAGCATCGAGCCACGCTCGTCCACGACACCGGCCCGGACGCTCGTCCCGCCGACGTCCACCCCGATCGTCCGCACCGCTCAGTACTCCCGCTCCGCCTGCCAGTTGTCCCGCTTGCGGACCGTGATGCGCTGCACCCTCGGCGAGGCCGGGGCCCCGGCGGGCTCCGGCTCGCGCCGCGCGGGGTGGAACCCCGGCATGTGCACGCCGTCCTCCGGCTCCCACCGGTCCGCGAGCACCGCCCGCAGCAGGGCCACCAGCTGGGCGGCCTGTTCGAGCAGCCGCGCGACGAACTGTGTCGATGCGCTCTCGGCGGGAAAAAGCACCTCGAGCGCGGGTCGTTCACCGCGCAGAACGGCGACGATCGCACACAGTGGACACCAGCCGCATCCCGGGGTGTCTTCCCCGTGCTGCTCAGGCCCCTGCGCGCTGTCCTCTTCGGACATTCCGTGCCCGGCCTTGACGATGCCCTCCAGCCACGGCGCGGCGTGCTCGGCCACCAGCTCGACCAGCAGCCGGATCTCCTCGGCCAGCCGCAGCCCCTCGGCGCCGCCCGGGTTGTCCTGTTCGCTCACCCGTGCTCCCGATTCCCGGCGGCCAGGCTCACGACCAGGCCGTCCGCGTCGGATTCCGCGCCGGTGATCCGGCACGGCCGCAACGTCTCCGGCAGGGCGATGAGCCTGCGAAAGCCGTCCACGGTGATCGCCAGGTCGTCGTCGACGCGGGCGAGATCGACTTCGGCGTCCCGCCGCAGCGGGATCGCGACGCGCAGCCGGTAGCCGTCGCCGTCCTCGACGACCTTCAGCAGCGGCGTGACCGTCTTTCCGTTGCCGGACAAGGGATCGAAGCCGTCGTACAGCTCCTGCGCGATCTCCAGCAACGCCGGCAGCCCGACCGGTTCGGCCGCCCGATGCTCGACCGTGGTGACCAGATCGGGCCCGAACCCGGCCTCGGCGAGTTCGGCGAGCACGGCGTTCTGCTGGGTGCGCCGGGTGCGGGCCCAGTTCGCCGCCGAACCCCGCCAGAACCCGGGCGCGGGCATGAGCCGGTTCGCGATCAGCCCGTCGACGGCGATGCCGCGCAGCGCGAGCGAGCTGAGCGTGCGCCGGGCTTCGGCGACGACGACGCGTTCCGGCGTCAGCACGAGACGGACGGTGGTGACGGCCGGGTCGGTGAGCAGCGCCCGCAACGACTCCAGATGCGTGCCGAGCTTGCGCACCGCCGCGGCGACCCGCGTGCGACGCCCCTTGGTCTGCCAGCCGAACACCCGGGTGAGATACCCCGAAACGGCCTCCGGCAACGCGAGCAGCCGCAACGTCTCGGCGGTCGGGCCGCAGTCGACGACGACGGTGTCCCACGGGCCGCGTTCGGCCAGCCGCCGCACCTCGGTGAGCGCGAGCAGTTCGTCGACGCCGGGCAGCACGGTCAGCTCTTCGGCGTCGAGCGTGTCCAGCCCCGCTCCCGCCAGCAGGGAGCGCAGCTCGTCACGCAGTTCGTGCCAGGTGTTGTCGACGAGCGTGCGGGAATCGATCTGCACCGCCGACAAGAGACTGTCCACTTCGGACGGTTCGGCGCCGAGGACACGGCCGAAGGCGTCGCCGAGGGAATGCGCGGGATCGGTGGAGACCACGAGCGTCTTCCCGCCGCGCGCGGCCAGCGCCGCGGCGGTGGCCGCGGCGAGCGTCGTCTTCCCGACACCCCCCTTGCCGGTGAACAGCAGGATCCGCATGACTGCCCTTCGGTGGTCGCCGGTGTGTTCAGCCCTCGGCCCGGCGCTTGAGCTCCTTGAGCGCGGTGTCCATGACCATCTTCTCGGCCTTGCGGCGCAGCAGCCCGATCATCGGGAGCACCAGCTCGACCGCCAGTGTGTAGGTGACCTTGGTCCGGCCGGCGCCGAGCGGCTCCAGCGCGTACCGGCCGTTCTGCGCCTTCTGCATCTGGCCGCGCACGAGGTGCCAGCTGACGCCCAGCCCGTCGGCGTCCCAGTCGTACTCGAGGGTGTAGACGTCCTTGATCGGGCCCGCGTCCAGGGTGAGTTTGACCTGCTTGGCGCGGCCGCCCTCGTCCTCGGCCAGCACCTCGGTTTCGCGCACCGCCTTGGCCCACTCCGGGTACGCGGGGAAGTCGGCGATCACCGCCATCACCCGCGCGGGCTCGGCGTCGACCTCGATGGACTGTGTGGACTGCTCCGCCATGGCTGGAAGCGTAGCCGGGCCGGTACGTCACCAGCGCAGCACGTAGGGCTGCCCGGTCTCCTTGAAGTGACCGACGTTACGGCATTCGGTGTGCCCGGCCCTGGCCCGCGGCGCCAGGGGCTGGTGGACGTGGCCGAACACCGACCAGCGGGGGCGGTCCTCCCGGATGACGTCCAGCAGTGCCGCGGAGCCCAGCTCGGCCCGCCGAGCGACGACGTCGTAGACCAGCTCCGGCACCGCGGGCGGCACGTGTGTGCAGAGGACGTCGATCCGGCCCGCCTCGCGCATCGCAGCGACCGCGGCGTCGAACTCCTCGCGGGTGCGCAGGTGGGGCCGCCAGAAGCCGTTGCGGCGGGGCACGACACCGTCGGGCAGCAGCGCGCCGCCGACGAAGCCGAGCCGCAACCCGCCCAGCTCGACGCTCTCGCCGTCGAGCACCTGGATCCCGGCACCGGCGAACTCGGGCCACAGCGCCGGGGTGTCCACGTTCCCCGGCGTGGCGTAGGTGGGCGCGGTCATGGCGGCGAACAGCGTCTCGTACTGGGCGCGGACCGCCTCGTCCACCGCCGCGGCGGGATCGGCGAGATCCGCCCACAGGGTGCGGGAGAAGGCGACGGTCTCCTCGCGGGTGCCCTCCCGGCGCAGCCGGGCGAACTGGCCGACCTTCTCGGCGCCGAACAGGGCGCCCATGATGCCCTTGTCGTGCTCGCGGTAGTCGACGAAGTCGAGCAGATCGCCGAGCACGATCAGCGCGTCGGCGCCGTCCCCCGCGCGCTTGAGCGCGTCGGCGTTGCCGTGCACATCGGACACGACGTGAACCCGCATCACTTCCCCTAACCCGCCTGTGGCGGGACGCCGGGCTCGCGCCCGTCCTCCAGGATCTCCTTGAGCCCGAGCGCGATGGCCTTGGCCGCGCGGGCCCGCCGATCGAACTCGCGCCGCAGCTCCCGCGGTGCCAGTTCCCTCGGCGTCCCGTCCGGACCGGCCGGGGTGGCGCGGAGGAAGTAGTGCAGCAGGGTGCCGTCGAGCACGGGTTCGGTCCAGACCTCCATGGTACCGACGAGCGCGCCGCGGACCGTCCAGCGCAGGCCCTGCTCGCCGCGGTCGGTGTAGACCTCGAGCACGAGGTCGGGCCAGTACCGGGTCCAGGAGCGGGGGTCGGCGAAGGCCGCGGCGACCGTGCTCGGAGGGACCACGATGAAGGTCTCGTCGACGAGATCTAGGGCTGGTGACGCCTGGTTCACGGTCCGCAGAATGTCATGCCGTCACACTGCGGGGTCGGTCAGCATGGTCTTACAGTCCACCTCACGCTAAGTTGACTGGCGGGTAACCCGCGGCGCCGCTGCCGCATGCGTTGAACACGGAGGTCCACGTGCGCGAATACAGCGCCCCCGCCGGCAAGCCGGTGCACGACGACGAGAACCTTGCCGACGTCGTGTGGGCGAACGCCGAACGGTTCTCCGACGTCGTGAGCTTCCGCCGCCAGGTCGACGGGACCTGGCTGGACGTGACGGCCAAGGACTTCGCCGCCGAGGTACTGGCCGTGGCCAAGGGACTGGCGAGCGCCGGGATCGGCCCCGGCGACCGGGTCGGGCTCATGTCGAAGACCCGCTACGAATGGACGCTGATCGACTTCGCCATCTGGGCGGCGGGCGCGGTCACCGTGCCCATCTACGACACCTCTTCGGCCGAGCAGGTGCACTGGATCCTGTCGGATTCGGCGGCGAAGGGCGTGTTCGTCGAGACCGCCGAGCACGCCGCGACGCTGGGCGAGGTGCGGGACCGGCTGGGTGATCTCGCCCACGTCTGGCAGATCGAAGGCGACTCCCCTGCCACCGGGGAACTGGCCGCCGCGGGCGCCGAACTGTCCGACGAGGACCTGCACGGGCGCCGCCGGTCGGTGAAGGCCGACGATCTGGCCACCATCGTCTACACCTCGGGCACCACCGGGCGGCCCAAGGGCGTCGAGCTGACCCACCGGAACCTGCTCGCGGAGATCCGCGCGGACATCGAGGCGTTCCCGCAGCTGATGGAGCAGGGCAACTCGCTGCTGTGCTTCCTGCCGCTCGCGCACGTGCTCGCCCGCGCGATCGCGGTGACGGCGCTGACCGCGCGGGTCACCCTCGGCCACACCCCCGACGTCAAGAACCTGGTCCCGGACCTGGGCACGTTCCGGCCGACGTTCGTGGTCGCGGTGCCGCGCGTGTTCGAGAAGGTCTACAACGGCGCCAAGCAGAAAGCGCATGCCGAGGGCAAGGGCAAGATCTTCGACGCCGCCGAGGCCACCGCGGTCGCCTACAGCGAGGCGAAGGACAACGGCGGCGCCGGGCTCGGGCTCACGCTCAAGCACCTGCTGTTCGACAAGCTCGTCTACGCCAAGCTGCGCGCGGCGCTGGGCGGCCGGTGCGTGGCGGCGGTGTCCGGCGGCGCCCCGCTCGGCGCGCGGCTGGCGCACTTCTTCCGCGGCATCGGCGTCCCGGTGTTCGAGGGCTACGGCCTGACCGAGACGTCCGCGGCGGCGAACGTGAACACCGAGAGCGCCTTCCGGGTCGGCACGGTCGGCAAGCCGGTGGCCGGGACGTCGGTGCGCATCGCCGACGACGGCGAGGTGCTGCTCTCCGGCGACGTCGTGTTCAAGGCGTACTACAACAACCCGACGGCGACCGCGGAGGCGCTCACCGACGGCTGGTTCCACACCGGCGACCTCGGCGAACTGGACGCGGACGGGTTCCTGAAGATCACCGGGCGCAAGAAGGAGATCATCGTCACCGCGGGCGGCAAGAACGTCGCCCCGTCCGGGCTCGAGGACACGCTCAAGGCGTCCCCGCTGGTGAGCCAGGCGATGGTGGTCGGCGACCAGCGGCCGTTCATCGGCGCGCTGGTGACCATCGACGAGGAGTACTTCCCGTCGTGGAAGTCCCAGCACGGCAAGCCCGCCGGGGCGACCGTGGCCGAACTGGCCGACGACGCCGAGCTGCGCGCCGAGATCCAGTCCGCTGTGGACGAAGCGAACAAGGCGGTCTCGCACGCCGAGTCGATCAAGAAGTTCACCATCCTGGCAAACGACTTCACCGAGGCGGGCGGCGAGATCACGCCGAGCCTCAAGCTCAAGCGCAACATCGTCTCGAAGAACTACGCGGGCGACATCGAGGCGCTGTACAAGAAGTAGCCGGACGTGCCGTTAAGGCCACCTTACGGGCGTCGGACGCCCGTAAGGTGGCCTTAACGGCATTTGAGTCCTTTGTGGACTACTGGGGCTGGGGCGCGTCGTTTTCGGGGACGACGTAGACGGCGGTGCCGTAGGCCGCGATCTCGCTGGCGGTCTGGGCGATCTCGTTGCAGTCGAAGCGGAGCGCGAGGACCGCGTTCGCACCATATGACATGGCCTCCTCCGACAGCCGGTGCAGCGCCTCGTTCCGGGAATCCGCCAGCAGTTTCGACAGGCCCTTGAGCTCACCGCCCGCCATCGCCTTGAAGCCCGCCCCGATGTTCGAGAACACGTTACGGCTGCGCACGGTGAGGCCGAAAACCTCGCCGTAGACACGAGTCACCCGATAACCGGGCAAATCGTTCATGGTCGACAGGAGGACCGGGAACTGCTGCGGATCGGGTCGCGTCATGGCCGGATCGTAGCGGCCACCGGCGAGGACCGGCCAGATTTCAGCGGCGGCGCGTCCCCGCCCGATACGCCGCGACGCGCTCGGCGTCGTGGGTCAGCGCCGCGGCCACCAGCTTCTCCATGGGTTCGCGGCGTTCCTTTTCGTAAGCGGCGAAGGCGGACAGCGCGTCCGGCCGGGTGCGCAGGCATTCGCCGAGCGTGACGGCGTCCTCGATCGCCATCGACGCGCCCGCGGCCGCCGCCGGGGAAAAGGCGTGGACCGCGTCGCCCACCAGGACCATCCGCGGCGTCGACCAGTGCGGCACCGAGGGAAGGTCGTACGCGTGATCGCCGAACACCTCGTCCCCGCTCGCCGCGATGATTTCGGCCGGGGGCAAGGATTCTCCGGGGAAATCGGAGGCAGCGGGGGCATATCCTGGCGAAGCCTGCTCCCGCTGCCGACCGGGTGCGGGTGTCCCGCGAAATACCGACAGAGCCAGCTCACGCCATCCGGCGGGCGTCGTCGCGGCGATCTCGTCGCGGCTCCGTTCGGTATCGGGGACGCGGGCGAACCAGGACGTCACCCCGTCCGGGCCGGTGGTGCAGCCGAACGCGGCGGACCGGCCCTGGACCATCCGGTAGATCCCGGGCGCGGCCGCGACGTCGCGGGCGTAGCCGTACACCACGCTGATCCCGGTGTAGCGCGGTTCGGGGACCGCCGGGTCGATCAGCCGCCGCACCAGCGAACGCAGGCCGTCCGCGCCGACGAGGATGTCGCCGCTTGCCGACGTGCCGTCCGCGAACCGCGCGGTCACGCCGTCGGGGCCGGTCTCCGCACCGAGAAGCCTTTTGCCGTGACAGACCGGAATTCCGCGCCCGACCGCCTCTTCCTGCAGCACGCGATAGAGCGCGGCGCGGGTGATGGTCCTCGGCCCCGCACCGTCCTCATAGGACCGATTCGCCGCGATCGTGCCGTCGGACGCGACGAGTTCGAGACCGGCGGAAGCGACCGACGCGCCGGCGACCGGGCCGTCCGCACCGATCTTCCGCAGCGCCGCCATACCGTTGGCCATGAGCACCAGGAACGCGCCCGCGTCCGCGCCGCCGCCGCGATGCGCCTCGAAGACGGCCGGCTCGTGCCCGGCCAGTTTCACCGCCATCGCCGTGGCCGTGCCCGCGACCCCGCCGCCCGCGATCAGCACCCGCACCCGTGCCCCTTCCCCGCCACGGCGGCCCGGCGTGCCGCCGTCACCGACCGTACCGGTACCCGGCGGCACGCGAAGGGACCGCGTGGAGGTCAGGAGGCCGCGCCGGAAGCGTTGATGTCGCCGTTGACGCCCGCCGGGTAGAAACCGCCGGAGGTCACCTTGTCCTTGTTCAGGTAGGCGATGTTGAGCACCCGGTCGGCGCTGCGGCCGAAGGCGATGCCGTTGCCGTCGGCGGGCACCAGGTTCGCCCGGCCGCCCGCCAGCACGCCCTGGTCGTCGTCGCCCTTGCCGTCGAGGCCGTCGCGCGCGTCGGACAGTTTGTTCGTGACCTCGCCGAGGCCCCGCTCGAACAGCTGCGAGCGGACGATCCCGGCGTGGTAGGCCTCGACGGCGAGCATGCCCGCGGCGGCGTCGAGGAACGTCTTGTTGGTGATGAGCGGGGCCGCGCCCTTGTAGGCGGTGACGCCGACGTCCTCGAAGAGGAACGCGGCCAGCAGGAAGTTGTTCTCGCTGGCGAACGGATCGAACGTCTGGCCCTGCTTGATCAGCCCGGACGCCTGTGCCGCCGCGGTGAAGCTGTTCTGGAAGTCGATCTGTGGCTGCGCGACCGCCTGGTTGCCCAGTGCCTGGCGCAGGAAGTTGACGTGCGCGATCTCGTCGCCCGCGATCTCCTGGGCGATCTGGCGGACGGCCTGGCTCTTGAACTGCACCGCGTGCCCGCCTGCCACCCCGCCCAGCTTCCCGACTCCGCCGGTCAGCTGGACGGGCAGGCCGTACCCGGAGACCGCGAACGAGTACAGGTTGGCTTCCAGATACTCCAGGTTCAGGGCGAAGTTCAGGACGGCGGCGTCACTCGCGGCACCGTCGGCGCCCTTGGCGGCGGCCTGCTCGGCCGCGGACGGCGCACCCGCCGAAGCCACCGACAGGGTGCTGCCGAGGTACCCGGCTCCGACGAGCCCGAGCCCCGCCGCTCCCGCGGTCCTGAGGAAGCGGCGGCGATCGGTGGCGTTCTCCGCGCTGCGGGAGACCAGATGCCGCACGTAGCGTTTTCCGAACACGGGAAGTCCTCTCTGGCTGCTCACCCACCCGCAGGGGCTTCGGAGCAGGCACGCGAGAGGTTCGGTCCCGTGTCCGGAAAAGTTCGGCTCCGCTCAGCTCTTCTGCGCGGCGGCGAGGCGGACGCAGACCGCGACGCCGCGGAGTGCCTCTTCGACCTCGGCCAGTTCGGGGAACGTCGGCGCGATCCGGATGGTCGCGTCGGCGGGGTCGTCGCCGTGCGGGTGGGTGGCCCCGGCGGGGGTCAGCGCGATCCCGGCCTCCTTGGCCAGCCGCACGACCTCCTTCGCGGTCCCCTCGGGCACGGTCAGCGTGACGAAGTACCCGCCGAGCGGCTTGGTCCACGACGCCAGCCCGGTGCCGCCGAGCTCCTCGGTGAAGATGCGGTCCACCGCGGCGAACTTCGGCCCGATGATCTCCGCGTGCTTGCGCATGAGCGCGCGGACGCCGTCGGCGTCACGCAGGTACATCGCGTGCCGGAGCTGGTTGACCTTGTCCGGGCCGATGGTCCGCTTGCCGACCAGCGCCGTCCACCAGTCGATGTTGGCCTGCGACGCGCCGAAGAACCCGACGCCGGAGCCGGCGAGAGTGATCTTCGAGGTGGATCCGAACACGAACACGCGGTCGGCGTTGCCCGCTTCGGTGGCCAGCGCCAGGATGTCGGCCAGCTCGGGCTCGGCGTCGGTCAGGTGGTGCACCGCGTAGGCGTTGTCCCAGAAGATCCGGAAGTCCGGCGCCGCGGTGGTCATCGTGGCCAGCCTGCGGACCGTGTCGTCACTGAAGGTGATGCCGGTCGGGTTGCTGTACTTCGGCACGCACCAGATGCCCTTGATGCCGGCGTCCTCGGCGACGAGCCGCTCGACGACGTCCATGTCGGGGCCGGACTCGGTCATCGGGACCTGGATCAGCTCGATGCCGAACCGCGCCGAAAGGTTGAAGTGGCGGTCGTAGCCGGGAACCGGGCAGAGGAAGGCGATCCGGGGCTCGTCGGCCCAGCGGCGCTCGGCACCGGGAAGCTTGCTGAGCAGCGCGTGCACGGTGGCGTCGTGCATCAGCTCGAGGCTGGAGTTGCCCGCGGCCAGCAGCTGCTCGACCGGGACCCCGAGTGCGGGGGCGAAGATGCGCCGGAGCTCGGCCAGGCCCTTGAGCCCGCCGTAGTTGCGAACGTCGGTGCCGTCTTCGGCGGTGTGGGCGCCATTCGGGAGCGAAAGCAGCTCGGCCGAGAGGTCCAGCTGCCGGGGGGACGGCTTGCCGCGGGTGATGTCGAGGCGGAGACCTCGCTCGACCAGCGCCGCGTAATCCCGGCGGGCGCTGTCGGCGTCGACAGAAGCAGTGGTCATGGGGTAACGCTAACCCCGCGCGCCCGGCCGCCGTCGGCTGGTCCGTTTTCGGGTCGTTACGCTGCGTCCCGTGATGTTCGTCGTGCACGCCGACTACCGGCAGTTCTCCTTGCGGGACAAGGCTTCCCACCAGTCATGGCTGCGTACGCACCCGCGGCGGGACGTCTGGACCGACGAGGCGGTCACCCGGCACCGGATCGGAGCCGAACCTCATTCGCTTTCGATCGGCACCGCCCGGTCGGATCTCGTCGAAGTGATCGTGAACGTGGGTGACACGCCTCCCGCGGTGCTCGCCGACGCGGATCACGTGGTGGAAGCCGATCTCGACGTGCCGTCCGGGGAGCTGTCCCTGTTCGGCCCGGCGGACTATCCGGGCCAGCAGCGGCACCTGCCGGTGGCACCGGGCCGGTACCGCGTGCGGGTGTCCTACCTGCAGGCCGGGCCGCCGGACGCGGAGTGGAACGACTTCGAGTACGGCGACCATCTGCGGTACGTGCTCGATCTCTGGCCGGTGCCCGCGGCGTCGGATCTCGTGGTGCTGAAACAGGGCGGGGATCTCTGGGACGGCTGACACGCCGGAAATGCCGGCGGGGGGGGGGGGGGGGCCCCCCCCCCCCGCCCCCCCCCCCCCCCCCCACCCCCCCCCCCCCCCCCCCCCCCACCCGCACACCCCCCAACAC
>NZ_JBHYIK010000022.1:59445-109337 GCF_042739735.1 Amycolatopsis sp. NPDC059027
GTATGGTGGTCTATCTGGGCCGGGCGCCCGCGGGGTCGTATTTCGTGGAGATAAACCGGGGCGGGTATATGGGGGCGGGGGCCCCCGCCGAATTCGGCGGCGGGGCCCCGCGACCCCGGGGCGCCCCCGCCGATCCCCCTTACCTACCCCCGGTCCCAGGTGACCGGAAGACTGCGCACGCCGTAGATGTTCTGGTGGTCGGGACGCAGCGGGACGTCCTCGGGCGGGACGGCCAGCCGCAGCGTCGGGAACCGGGTGAACAGCGCCGGGAAGGCGACGCGCATTTCGACCCTGGCCAGCTGCTGGCCGAGGCACTGGTGGATGCCGTGGCCGAAGGTCACGTGCCCGGTGGCCTTCCTGGTCAGGTCGAGGACGTCCGGATCTGCGAACTTCGCCGGGTCACGGTTGGCGGCCTGCATCGAGATCGTGACCGACTCCCCCGCCTTGATCACCTCTCCGCCCAGCTCGACGTCCTCCAGCGCCGCCCGTACCCCGGTGTGCGTGATGCTCAGGTAGCGCAGCAGTTCCTCGACGGCCCCCTCGGCGATGCCCGGATCGGCGCGCAGCGCGGCGGCCTGCGCGGGGTTGCGCAGCAACGCGAAAGTACCGAGCGCGAGCATGTTGGCGGTGGTGTCGAGACCGGCCCCCAGCAGGAACGTGCCGAGTCCGGCCAGTTCCTCGTCGGTGAGGTCGCTGGCGGTCAGCTCACTGAGGATGTCGTCGGTGGGCTCGGCACGCTTGGCGGGGACCAGCTGACCCACGTAGTCCATCAGCGCGGCGTACGCGGCCATCTGCTCTTCCGGGGTGATTTCGGTGCTGCCCACCGTCGCCGCATACCCCTGGAAGGCCTCGCGGTCGGCATAGGGCACGCCGAGCAGTTCACAGATCATCACCGCGGGAATGGGATGCGCGAACGCCTGGACCAGGTCCACCTCCGGGCCCTGCCGTTCCATGGCGTCCAGGTACTCGGCGGTGACCTGCTCGACGTGGTCGGTGAGCTGCCGCATCCGGCGCACGGTGAACCGGGCGGTGAGCAGTTTCCGGTAGCGGGCGTGCTCCGGGTCGTCGATCCCGGTCAGGTCGCCGGGCGGCGCGGGCGGTATCTCGATGCCCTCCGCCCCCGGCATCGGATAGTGCGACAGCTCGTACCGCGAGCTGAAACGCCGGTCGGCCAGTACCGCGCGGACCTCCTCGTAGCCGGTGACGAGCCAGCCGACGTGCCCGTCGGGGTAGGTCAGCCGGGTCAGCGGGCGCTGGTCGCGGATCCGGCCCAGCTCGGCGGGCGGGTCGAACGGGCACCCCGCGGGACGTGCCACGGGAAGGTCGCTGAGGCCGGCGATCGCTTCGTTCTGCATCGTGCACTCCACTCGTTCGTGTTCGGTCAGCGGTCCGTGGTCGTCCAGGTCACGGGCAGTTCGTGGACGCCGTAGATGTTCATGTCGGTCTTGAGCTTCACGTCGCCGGCCGGAACGGCGAGCCGCAAGCTCGGGAAACGCCGCAGCAGCCCGGTGAAACCGGCCCGCATCTCGATGCGGGCCAGCTGCTGGCCGAGGCACTGGTGGACGCCGTGGCCGAAGGACAGGTGGCCGCGGGCCTTGCGGTGGAAGTCCGGCGTGTCGGGGTCGTCGAAGCGGCGGGGATCGCGGTTGGCGGCCAGCAGGGCGACGACGACGGTCGATCCCTCGGGAATGGTTTCCCCGCCGAGTTCGATGTCCTCGGCGGCGTAGCGGTAGAAGATGTCCGCAATGGACAGATAGCGCAGGAGTTCCTCGACCGCGTCGGGCATCAGTTCCGGATCGGCGCGCAGTCCGGCCAGCTGCCCGGGATGCTCCAGGAGCGCGAAGGCGCCCAGCGCCAGCATGTTCGCGGTGGTCTCGTGACCCGCGAACAGCAGCAGGAAGGCCACCCCGACCAGCTCTTCGATGCTGAGGTCCTCATCGCGGGCCAGATCCGACAGGATGTCGTCGCCGGGTTCGGCGCGTTTACGCGTGACCAGTTCGGCCAGATACGAGGTCATCGCCTCGTACGCGGCCATCTTTTCCTCGAGCGTCACGTCCTTTTCCAGGAACTTGGTGGTGTTGACCTGGAAGGTGTCCCGGTCGGTGTACGGGACGCCGAGCAGCGCGCAGATCACCAGCGACGGAACCGGCAACGCGAATTCCCTGACCAGATCGACCGGCGGAGCCAGCCGCGCCATTTCGTCCAGCTGCCGTTCGGTGATCTCGATGATCTGTGCTTCGAGCTGGTTCATGCGCCGGACGGTGAAGGCGCCGGTGAGCTTGCGCCGCAACCGGGTGTGGTCCGGCGGGTCCATGGCGACGAACATGCCCGGCGTCTGCGGGGACGGTTCGGTTTGGACGGGCATGCCGGGCGTCTCGAACGGCAGGTGGATGATGCCGAGGTCCTGGCGCGAGCTGAACCGGGTGTCGGCCAGCAACTGACGGACCTCGTCGTAGCCGGTGACGAGCCAGCCCTCATGGCCGTCGGGGAAGATCAGCGGACTGACCGGGCGCGCCTCCCGCAGCCGGGTGAGGTCGCGGGGCGGGTCGAACGGGCCCGCGTCGCGCTCCATCGGGAGGCCCCGCGGAACGGGAACCGTGTGAGTCATCGGATTTCCTTACGTGGCAGGCGAACTTGCTCAGCGGGAGTACTCGCGGTTGAACAGCTTTTTCGACCAGAGGTAGCTGCCGAGGGCGATGACGGCACACCAGCTGAGCGCGATCCACCAGTGGTTCCCGACCGGCTTGGCCATCAGCAGGCCGCGCATGGTTTCGATGATCGGCGTGAACGGCTGGTACTCGGCGAACCAGCGCAGGCCGGCGGGCATGGAGCTGGTGGGCACGAACCCGCTGCCGAGGAAGGGCAGCAGCATCAACGGCAGCAGGATGTTGCTCGAGGACTCGACGCTCTTGCTCACCAGGCCGAGCGCGACCGCGAGCCAGACGAGCGCGAACGTCACCACCAGCAGGAAACCGGCCAGTGCGAACCACGCGCCGACCCCCGCGGCGGGCCGGAAACCGACGAGCAGCGCCACGCCGGTCACGACGGCCGTGCTCAGCACCGCCTGGATCACGCTGCCCAGCACGTGCCCGGTCAGCACCGAGACGCGGGCGATGTGCATAGTGCGGAACCGGGCGATGATGCCTTCGGTCATGTCCATCGCGACCGAGACCGTGGTCCCCTGGACCGTGGCCGTGATCGTCATCAGGAGGATCCCCGGCGCCAGGTAGTTGACGTACTCGGCGCGCCCGCCGGCGGCTCCGCCGAGCCCCGCTCCCATCGTGCCGCCGAAGACGTAGACGAACAGCAGCAGGAAGATGATCGGCATCCCGATCAGCTGCACGGTCATCGACGGATAACGGATCATGCGCTTGAGGTTGCGGCGCAGCATCGTCGCCGAGTCGCGCAGCGGATGGAACCGGAGGCCGGCGGGAGCCGGTCCGGCGAGGGCGTGAGCGGCGGTGCTCATCGGATGGTCACCTTCCCGTTCTGGGAGTTCTCGTTCGCGGAGGTCTGGTTCTCGGAGTTCTTCGGATTGCCGGTGAGGGCGAGGAAAACGTCGTCGAGGTCGGGGGTGTGCACCGACAGCTCGTCGACCTCGATGGCACGCTCGTCGAGGCTGTCGATCAGGTGCTTCAGCGAGCGGAGGCTGCCGTCGCTGGGCACGCGCAGCGCGAGCGCGTCGTTGTCGTGCGAGACCTCGCCCAGTAGCCGCGTCGCCGCGTCGAGGCCGTGGGTGTCGGCGAACCGCAGGCGGACGTGCCCGCCGGGGATGCGGCGCTTCAGCTCGTCCGCGGTCCCCTCGGCGACGAGCCGGCCGTGGTCGAGGACGCCGATCTTGTCGGCCAGTTCGTCGGCCTCCTCCAGGTACTGCGTGGTCAGGAAGATGGTGACGCCGCTGATCACGAGTTCCCGGACGATCTGCCACATGCTCCGGCGGCTGCGCGGGTCCAGGCCGGTGGTCGGCTCGTCGAGGAAGATCACCCGCGGGCTGCCGACCAGGGTCATCGCGAGGTCGAGTCGCCGCCGCATCCCCCCGGAGTAGCTCGACGCCGGTTTCCCGGCCGCGGCGACCAGGTCGAACTGCTCCAGCAGCTGGGCGGTACGCCGCCTGCCCTCGGCCCGGCCGAGGTGGTTCAGATCCGCCATCAGCCGCAGGTTCTCTTCGCCGGTGAGCAGGTTGTCCACCGCCGAGAACTGGCCGGTGACGCCGATCGCGGCACGCACCGCGTCGGGTTCGCGCGTCAGGTCGTGGCCCGCGACCCGGGCGTCCCCGGCGTCGGCATTGATCAAAGTGGACAGAATCTTGACCGTGGTGGTCTTCCCGGCGCCGTTCGCGCCGAGCAGCGAGTAGACCGTGCCCCGCGGCACGTTCAGGTCGAGCCCGTCGAGCACGACGTGATCGCCGTACGCCTTGCGCAGCCCCTTCACCGCGATCGCGGCCCGGGCGTGGTCGGTGGTCATGGTTCCCCCTGGAAAGGTTGGCAGGTAAGCGGAAAGGGATCAGGAACGGCGGATCGTGATGTCGCCGTAGGAGGTGCGGGCACGCACCTCGACGGTCTCGTCGGACTCGTCCGGCCGGGTGGCGCTCTCCATCAGGTTGTGCACCTGCCCGAAGCCGGTGTGCACCTCGAGCCAGGCAGCGGTGCCGTCGGCGACGCCGACCTCGAGGTCGCCCATCGAGGTCGCGAGCATGACCGAACCGCGGACCACCTCGCCGATGCGAATGCCGCCGTTGGCGGTCTTCGCGTCGACCCCCGCGCCTGCCCTGCCGACGAAGATGTCGCCGTTGGCCGCCCGCGCCCGGACTTCGCCGGCGACCGCGTCGAACTCGGTGTTGCCGTTGGAGTTCTTGACGACCACCGAGCCCTCGACCTCGCCGATGCGGACCTTGCCGGAACTCGTGTGGATGTCGGCATTGCCCGCGACGCCGTCCGCGGTGACGTGGCCGGTCGACGTGTCCAGGTGCAGCGAGCCGGTGTGCTCGAACTGGAAGTCCCCGACGGAGGTCTTCAGCCGGCACTCGCCGAGCCTGCCGGTGGCGCGGAAGCCCCCGACCTGCGCGTCGCCCGCCACGTGCGAGCCGGTGGGCAGTTCGATGGACACCGTGACCGACCTGGTCTTGCGGGAGAAGTCGAACGCCCGCGCCTTCGGGCCCTTGATCTGCAGGCGGCCGTTCGCGTACTCGACGCGGACCTGGCCCGCGGCCTTCACGTCGGACTCGTCGGCCGGGTTGGTCGGACGCACTTCGACGACCGTGTCGGCGCGGTCGCTCGCGCTGAACCGCACATCGCCGACACCGAGTTCGAGCGTCACGGAAATCGGTTCGGGTGTCTCGAAAATGGGCATAGGTGTCCCCTCGGAACGGGTGGATGAGACGTCCCCGCAGGTCAGGGACGTGGTGGTGGAAAGCGGCTCCGGTGGCTAGCGCACCCAGCCGGTGTACTTCTGCTTGCCCCATTTGCCGGCGTAGGACTCGGGGCGCTGCTGCTGCTCGCGGCCGGAGTGCCGCAGGCTGGCCGCGGCAGCCCGGACCAGCCAGGCGTTGACCGAGCGGCCCTCCTTGGCGGCCGCCTCCTCGACCGCGGCCTTGAGCTGCTCCGGAAGGCGTACGTTGATCCGCGCGGTGGGACCGTCCTCGGCGATCGGCGGCCCGTCGTCCAGATCGGCCGCCGGTGCCTCGGTCTCGGCCGCGTCCGGCCCCGCCTCGGCGGGCGGCGTGGTCACCACGAAGTTCGGATCGCGTCCCCGCAGGCGCACCTCCACCGATCCCGGAGCCAGGTCCCGGGTGATCTCGTCGGCGGCGGCCGCCAGCGCGTCCAGCAACGTCATCCGGATCGCCGATTCGAGCGACCCGGTCAGGCGCTCGACCAGCGCACGCGACTCCTCGCCACCCGCTTCGGCCAGGGTGGCGAACTCACTTCCGAGATTGCGTACATACGAGGTCAAGTCCATGGCACCACTATGGCACACGTGTGGCACCACCGCAAGCCATGTTGGCTCAGAAGGTGCCACACGTGGCACCGGCGCGTGCCACTACGGTGTGCGGAGTGAAGCGGGTACTGGTCACCGGGATGTCGGGAACGGGCAAGAGCACGCTGCTGGACGAACTCGCGGCACGGGGTCACCGGACCGTCGACACCGACTACGGCGGCTACCACGAGACGATCGACGGCGAACGGCTCTGGCGCGTGGACCGGATCGGCGCCCTGCTTTCCGAGGTTTCCGCCGCGCCCCTGTTCGTGCAGGGCACGACGCGGAACCAGGTCCTGTTCTATCCCCGCTTCGACCACATCGTGCTGCTCAGCGCTCCGGCCGACGTCCTCGTCGAGCGGCTGGCCGCCCGGACGACCAATCCCTACGGGAAAACCTCGGCGGAACTCGCCGAGACGCTCGGCTATCTCAAGACCGTGGAGCCGCTGCTCCGGGAGTCCGCCACGCTCGAGGTGGTCACGACGGTGCCGGTCGGGCGAGTGGCCGACATCGTTCTCGAGCACGTGCTCTGACGCCCGCGCCCGCCGGCCACGCGGATCAGAACAACGTCATCGGCTCATGCGACTCGGGTTCGGGCAGCGGCTCCAGTTCGGGTAGACCCGCGCGTACCGCGTCGTGAAACTGACGGGCCAGCACCAGCGATCCGGCGTTGTCGGGCGTATGGAGGAACACCGTCGGCGAACGGCCCTCGCGCAGCCACGCGGTGACGACGTCGATCCACGGCCGCCAGCCCGCGACGGTGGCATCGACGTCGTCGCGTCCGTGGTAGCGCACGATCGGGTACTCGGTGAGGGCGCGGGTGCGGCGTGCCACCCGCGGCTTCTTCGCCCAGGCCTCGCGCTCGCCGGGGCTGACCGGGCGAGCGGCGAACAACGTCGTGGTGTCGAACGGCATCCATTCGGCGCCGACCCGCCCCAGCACGTACTCCAGCTGCCGCGCGGCCTTGTCGTCGTCGAAGAACGCGCGATGGCGGACCTCGACGGTGTACCGGTAGGTCGGCGGCAACTGCCGCAGAAACCCCGCCAGCACACCGAGATCGGTCGGCCCGAAGGACGCGGGCAGTTGCAGCCACAACGCGTGGGCACGCGGCCCGAGCGGTTCGATCGCGTGCAGGAACGCCCGCAGGTCCGCCTCGGCACCGGTCATCCGCCGTTCGTGCGTAATGGTTTTCGGCAGCTTGACCACGAAGCGGAACTCGGGGGCGGTCTGGTTCGCCCAGGACTGGACGGTGTCCCGCGCGGGTGTCGCGTAGAAGGTGGTGTTGCCCTCCACCGCGTTGCACCAGCCCGCGTAGGAGCGCAGCCGTTCCCGCGGATTCGGCTGCAGCTCCTGCCAGGCGGTGTGCGTCCACATCGCGCATCCCACATGAAGCCGCATGCCCGCGACGTTAGTCCCCGTACGTTCTTGACCTCGACACCGGCGTCGAGGTCGCGGCCTCATCCCGAGGCGAGCAGGTCCAGTCCGAGGTGCGTGCAGCGATGCCGCACCGCCTTGCCTTCCCGCTGCGAGACGACCAGCCCCGCCGCGCGGAGGGTCTTGGTCTGGAGGGAGGCCGCGGCGACGGTGACGGACAGCTCCTTGGCGAGTTCACTGGTGGTGCGGTCGAAGGTCAGCACACGGAGCGCTCTGGCACGTGTAGCGCCGAGCAGGCCGGAAAGCGGATCGGCGGCCGCGCCGGAGGTGAGCAACGGCAACGGGGTCAAGGCCGGGTAGATCAGTATCAGCGGGCCGTCGCCGTACCGCGCGATGAGCGGCGGACCGGCCCACAGCAGTGACGGCTGCAGGCTGATGCCCTGCCCGGTGAGCGTGATGTCGACCTCCCGGGGGAAGTCGATCTCCAGTGTCATGTCCCGCCACCGGATCGACGGGGACAGCCCGGTCAACGTGGCGCGCAGGCCGTCCCGCGCGAGAATCCGGGCGCGCCAGGCGGTTTCGGCGTGGAAGCTCGCCCGCAATCGAGGCCAGGCCTCGGCAAGGGTGGCGCGATAGGCCGTGCGCAGCGCGCCTTCCAGTACCTTCCAGGCCTCCTTGTCCCGATCGGCGAGCCCACGGACCCATGGCGTACGGGGCCGGTCGATCGCGCACACCCGCTCGAGCTCGGCGCGAACGTCGAGCCGCGAGGCCGACATCACCCGGTCGACCCCCTCGTCCATCGTGGGGCTCGGCGGATCGAGGAACATCGGGCCCGCGCCGAGCGGCGACACCAGTTGCGCCAGCGGGCTTCCTTCGACCGCGAAAGTCCGCGCCATCCGATGCCGCCACGGGGCGAACGCCGGATGCGGATCCCGGCGCTGCAGCATCTGGATCGCCAGCGTCAGCTCACCCAGCGGCGCCGGATGTTCGGCGATCGAAACGCGCAAGAGATCGTCCACAGTACAGCGAATGCGCAGCACTACTCCCCCCAGCGTAGTCACATTCAAGCCTGAACTTGAACCATTGTGGCACCCGCGCGCGCCGCACCACAATCGCGACGACGGGGTAATTCCTTCCTCGCGTGATCATCGTCTTTGTCCGGAAACAGGGAGATTTCATGCGTTCGAAAATCAGACTGCTCTGCGGCGGCGCGATGCTGGCATTGCTGGCGGCCGCGACGTTCACCAGCCCGGCGGGCGCCACCTCCGGTGGCTTCACGGGTCAGCTGCGGAGCGCGGGCTTCTCCGCGGCCCAGGCCGCCGAACTCCAGAGCACGATCGACCACGACCCCGCGGCGCGAGGCGGAAAACAGGTGGCAGCCAACAGAGTCGAGGCCGCGGACGGTTCGGCCATCACCTACACCCTGCCCGGCGAGAAGTACGCGCACCTGCTGGGTGACGGCCTCGACGGCAACGACGCCAGGACACCGTTCGTCCTGTGCTCCTACGGTGCCTTCTGCGGCTGGCCGAAAGCGAACTACGAAGGCAGCGGCCGCACATGGGCGGCCTGCGGCAAGTACTTCGAGATTCCGGACGGCTGGAACAGCGGCGGTTCGTGGATCAACAACCAGACCCACCACTACACGACGTCGATGTACGGCAAGAGCCACAACCACGTGTTCACGACCGACCCCGCCTACTCCTCGGACTCGCACGGCAACTGGGGCCCGGTGTGGTACGTCAGGAACAACTGCTGAACGCGGGGGCGCGGGTAGGTTTCGCCTGCCCGCGCCCCCGCGTTCACGCCCGCTGCCATTTTGTCCTTTGTGGACATTAAAGCAATGAGGGGCTCCTTTGGCGCAGTGGATGCGCCACCCCCTCGACACATCGACGGCGCTCACGGAGCTGGCCGCACAGGCATCATGAGACAACCAGCTCTTCACACCCCAGCCACGGTCCACCCGGCTTCACGTAAGCATTTCCGTGCCGAAGCGCCCAGGCCGAAGGCCGTCTTGGCGCGAACTCCACTACCTCACCCTTCGCCAACGTCAAGACCACCAGTGCCGGAGAAGCACGCAACCGCACCGAAGAGCCGTGCAGTAAACGGCACCACTCACCCTGATCACCCCAAGGCCCGCGATCATCCGACACCGCATCGCCAGCTACCACCCGGCCCGGGAAACGCAGCCATACAACCACAAATTCGAGGCATGCACTTCACTCGATCGTGTCGCACATATGTTCTACTAGCGCGGTATGATGGTGGTGTGTCCGGGAATCTGTCCACTCTGGAGCCGCCGCAGGAGCTGTGGCGGCGATCCGGTCGCGCACTCGCCGACGAGGTTCGTACCCGGCTGGAATCCCTGTGGCGCCTGGACGCCGAGCTTGGCCAGTACCTCGCGGAGATCGACTCTCGCGGTGCGTCCGAGCTGTACGGGTACGGATCCACCGCCGCGTGGTTCGCACACATGGCACGGATGTCGCGCGGTGAAGCCAAAAAATACCTCGACCGAGCCCACGGGCTGAATCCCGGACGCAACATCGACGGTAGCGAACTCCCAGCCGCCGCGCCAGCAACGCACGCGGCCGCACTCGACGGTGAGATCGGGCCGCACCACAGCGACCGGATCCTCGGTTTCCTCAAGAAGGTCCCCGCTTTTGTGTCCGACGAGGACAGAAGCAGCGCCGAGAAAATCCTCGTCGAACTCGCCCGCCACGCCACACCACAGGAAGTAGTCAAGGCCGCCGACGAAATCCTGGCCCGCATGGACCAGGACGGGAAGCCACCGAAGGACCCGGACCCGCCAGAGCGCAAGCCCGAGTTACGGTTGCGGCAGCGGAAAGACGGCTGGTACGACATCGACGGCCAGCTCGACCCCATCACCGGCACTCGCCTCAGCGCCATCCTCGATCCCCTGGCCACGCCCCGGCCTGCAGGGGAGGACAGGTGGCCGGATCTGCGGTCGCCGTCCCAGCGGTACGGGGAAGCCTTCGGCGAAGCCATCGCGATACTCGCCAATGTTCCGGACGTCCCCGGGGGCGACCGCGCCCAACTCCTGGTCACGGTGACACTGGATGACCTGAAGTCGAAGCTGGGCACCGCGTGCCTGGACATGGTCAGCACCATCACCGCCACCGAAGCCCGCATGCTCGCCTGCGACTGCCACGTCATCCCCGCAGTACTGGGAACCAAAGGCGAACCCCTCGACCTCGGCAGAGCCAAACGACTCGTCACCCCAGCACTACGGAAAGCGCTGGTCATCCGAGATGGCGGCTGCGCCTTCCCCGGCTGTCACCGCAAGCCCCGACACTGCGACGCCCACCACATAACCCTCTGGACCCACGGCGGACTCACCGTCCTCCGGAATCTCGTCCTGCTTTGCGGAGCGCATCACCGACTCCTCCACAAAGCCGACTGGTCGGTCCGCATCGCCGAAGACGGACTCCCCGAATTCATCCCGCCAGATTACGTGGATCCGTTACGCACACCCAGACGCAATATTCTCCACCGATTCGTCCCGTGAACAGAATACGAGTAAGCCCTTCACACCAACGGCGTGACTCAGGGTGCAGCCGAGTGACTGACGGGACGAAAGTATGGCGGCGCCGCGACATGTGCGCTTGTCCTTTGTGGACTTCGGCGTCGTGAGTCGGCAACGGACCGTTCGCGACATCGGGCAGCACCCACGGACCCGGAAACCTGAGCGAGAAAACCCCATGTGCCATTCGCGACCCTGCGATCCACCGCCACGCGTGACCCGCGCCGGTGCGCCGGAGTCAGGCGTCGAAGCGATGGCGGGAAGCCTCGATGTCGCCGAGGTAGCGGTGGGTCCACGCGCACATCCCGTCGATCGTCGCGCGGAGGCCCTGGCCCGGTTCGGTGAGGGTGTACTCGACGCGGGGCGGCACGGTGGGATACACCGTGCGTTCGATCAGGCCGTTGCGCTCCAGCATGCGCAGGTTCTGGGTGAGCATCTTGTGGCTGATGCCCTCGACCCCGTCCCGCAGTTCGCTGAAGCGCAGCGTGCCGTCGCCCAGGCACTCGATGATCAGCAACGCCCACTTGTTGGCGATGTCCGAGAAGATCTCGCGCGCCAGCGAGTCCGCGCGTGTCAGGTCCGCGTCCTCGGGTGAGCCTGTGAACTGCTGGGTCCCCATATGGTTCCTCAGTTACCGAAAAGTGCGTTCTTCCCTGTCAGCGCACACTCTCCTACGGTTCCTGGGTAACCGCAAGTGACTACGAAAGGCAGCCGACCATGACCGTCACCCTGATGAACCCCGCCGGATTGCCGGAGATCGGCGTCTACCGGCAGGTGGCGATCGCGAGCGGGTCGAAGCAGATCTTCGTCGCCGGGCAGGTCTCGTGGGACGCCGACGGTGTCACGGTCGGCGAGGGTGACCTCGCCGCGCAGGTCGAGCAGTGCTACCTCAACGTCGGCATCGCGCTGGCCGCGGCCGGTGCGTCCTTCGACGACGTGACGAGGCTGAGCGTCTACATCGCCGACTGGACGCCCGACAAGATGCCGCTGTTCCTGAAGGGCGTGGCCAAGGCGTCCGCGAAGCTCGGGGTGACCCCGCTGCCGCCTGCGACGCTGCTGGGTGTCACGTCGCTGGCCATCGCCGGTCATCTCGTCGAGGTGGAGGCCACCGCGGTCCTCGACTGAACCGGCTGAGGCCGCCGGAAAGAACAAGACTGCACCTTTCCGGATTTCCGCTCTACCGTCGCCCGCACCGACAAGCACGGGAAGCGGGGCGGACGAGCGATGTCGCAGCTGTGGCAGCAAGGCGCGGGGGAACTGGCCGGGCGGGTACGGGCAGGCGAGGTGTCGGCACGCGAGGTGGTGACCGCGCACCTCGAACGGATCGAAGCGGTGAATCCCCGGCTCAACGCGATCACGGACGTACTGGCCGAGCAAGCCCTGGAGGCCGCGAAAGTCGTTGACAGGGAAAGGAAAACCGGCCCGTTGTGCGGGGTGCCCATGACGGTGAAGGAGAACATCGACGTCGCGGGGTCGGCCACGACACACGGCGTCGTCGCGATGCGGGAGGCGATCGCGCGGGAGGACGCGCCGCACATCGCCGAACTGCGCGCGGCGGGGGCTATTCCGCTCGGCCGCACGAACATGCCCGAGTTCGGGATGCGCTGGCACACCGACAACGCGTTGCGCGGCGCCACCCGCAATCCGTGGTCGGCCGGCCACACGCCCGGCGCGTCCAGCGGCGGCGACGCGGTCGCGGTGGCCACCGGCATGGTGCCGCTCGGCATGGGCAACGACGGCGCGGGCTCGCTGCGCTGGCCCGCCCAGTGTTGCGGGGTCGCGGCGTTGAAACCGTCGCTGGGACGCGTGGGGATGGCGATGCGGGCACCGGTTCCCTTCGCGTTCCAGCTCCTCGCCGTGCACGGGCCGATCGCCCGTGAGGTGCGGGACCTGCGGCTGGCGTTCGCGCACCTGTGCGGCCCGGGTGCGGACCCGTGGTACGCGCCGGTTCCGCTCGACGGTCCGCCGCTGCCCAAGCACGTCGCGCTCGCGACCGGCGGCGCCGTGGCCCCGCCGATCGCCGAGGCGCTGCGGGCAGCGGCCGCAGCGCTGACCGACGCGGGGTACGTCATCGAAGAGGCCGAGCCGCCGTACTTGGCGAGAGCGAGCGAGATCGTCATCCAGATCATGCTGAACCACGGTCGTGTCCACGAAGGACAGCCGCCGGTCGAGACCATCGCGTCCGCCGACTTCGTGCGGTTCTGGGCTGCCTTCGAGCCGGTCTGGACGCGCGCCGCCGGGCCCGCCGCGGTCGACCCGATGGCCGAACGCGCCATCATCGCGCACGCCTGGCACGACTGGATGTGCCGGACGCCGCTGGTGCTCGCGCCGATCCGCACCGCACCGGCGTTCCGGGTCGGCGAGGACCTCGATCCGGACTGGCTCTCGGCCTGGCCGGAGAGTCTCCGCACGGCGGTGGCGGTCAACCTGCTGGGCCTGCCCGCCGTCGCGGTCCCCACCGGGGTGGCGGACGGTCTGCCGCAGGCGGTGCAGGTCATCGGGCCGCGGTTCCGCGAGGACCTGTGCCTCGACGCAGCCGCCGCGATCGAGGCACGAGCCGGACGCCTGACCCCGATCGATCCCCGCTGACCGCTACAGCGGGTCCAAACGGGACAGCCGCCATCGGCCGTCGACCCGTTTCGCGGTGACGCTCAGCTGTGCCACCGAAGTCTGGGGCGCGCCGCCACTAGGCGCCAGGGTTTGCTGGTCCAGGAACAGCAGAACCGACGCGTCATCGCCACGCAGCTCACGCACCCCGAGGGACCGCACTGTCGTGGTACGCACCAGTTTCTGCTCTTCCGCCCGCTTGCGCGCGGACGCGAACTGGTCCCGGTACTGGGAAACCGCGTCCCCGACGAGCACCTCGGCCGCCGCCCGCTCGGTACGGGCGAGGTTGCCGTAGTCGTAGGAGAACACCGCCTTGACCGCGGCACCGACCTGATCGGACACCTCGGCCGTCGCGGGCTGGTCCACCAGTGCCGCGTTGTCCCCTGGGTCCAAAGTAGACACTTCGACGCCGAACCACACCGCGCAGCCCAGTGCCACGACGACGATCCCCGCCAACACCTGCGACAGACGGCTCATGACCCGGCCGCCTGCACCCCGCCGACCTTCCACGCGTCACCATCGCGCGCGAAGTCGACGGTCAGCCGGTTCAGCTTCGGGGCCGGGGCGCCGTCGGCGGTGCTGACGCGGACGTTCAGCACCGCCATGAGCCGCGCGGTCCCGGCACCGACGTCGAGCTGGGTCACCGCGGCCTGAACAAGCGACGCGGTGGACACGGTCTTGGTGGTGGTCGCGCGATCGATCTGGAGTTTCCGGTCCCCGGAGAGATCCTTGCCGTACTGGCCGGTGGTGGCTGCGATCCAGCGGTCCACGTCCTGCGCTGCGGTGCGGTAGTTCATCGTGTTCAAGGCGACCAGTTCCGTGTTCGCCGCCGCCAGGACCGCGTCACGTTCGCGGCCGCGGGCCTGCGCGTCGTCGTGCGCGGATCGCCACCACGAGAAGCCGGTCCACGCCGCGGCGAGCACCGCCAGCACGGCGGCGACCGCGAGAACGCGCGGAAGACGGGCCATCACGAGCCGCCCAGCAGCGCGCCCAGCCCGCCCTTGGGCTGCCCGGTCAGCAGGTTCAGCATGCCGGGAAGCTGGTTCTGCCCCGCGGGCTGTTCCTGCTGCTTAGGTGCCGCCGGGATCGCCGGGGGCTTGCCCGCGTATGGGGCGTTCTGCGAGCCCCGCACCCCGGTGGGGCTGCCCGGCGGCTCGGCGCAGTAGGCCTTGGTATTCACCGGGATTTCGCGGGTGTCGTTGGCGGGCCGTTGCTGGGTGCCCTCGTATCCCTTGGTGCAGGACGCCGGGTCGAAGAAGTTCAGGACGAACCCGAGGTGCCCGGTGCCGTCCGGCGAGGTCGTCGGCGAGAACGCCGAGATGATCGGGTAGGCCACGAGCAGTTCCTCGACGGCGTCGGTGCGTGCCGAGGTGATCTGCGCGGTGGTCAGCGTGTTCGCGAACAGCACCCCGAGGTCGGTGCCGGACTTCGCGAGCACGTCACTGATCTGGCGGCCGAGCTGCGGTGCCTCGTCGATCACCTTCCGCAGATCCGGGTCCGACTTCTTCAGCTGCCCGGCGATCGTGCGCAGCCCGCTGGAGAACTCGGTGATGTTCGCGGCCTGGCGCTGCTGGGTGTCGAGCACGGTCCGTGAGTTCGCCAGCAGGCCCTGGGTCTGCGGCAGGTACTGCATGGCCGCGGTGGTCAGCGATCCGGAGCTGTCCAGCAGCCGTTGCAGGTCCGGACCGGCGCCGGCGAACGCGGTGTAGGTCTCGTCGACCACGGTACGCAGCGAGTCCGGGTGCACCCCGGCGACCAGCTTGTCCAAATTGGACAGCACGGTGTCCGGGGCGAGCGGGATCGAGGTGCGGCCCTGGTCGATCACCGCGCCGTCGGCCAGATACGGGCCGGTGTCGTGCTGGGGCAGCAGATCGACGAACTGCTCCCCCACCGCCGACCGGTTCGACACCTGCGCGCGGGTGTCGGCGGGGATCTTCGGCCCGCCCTTGTCGAGGTCCATGGCGACGTCGACGCCGTGATCGGTGAGCTTCATCGACGTCACCCGCCCGACCGTCACACCGCGGTAGGCGACCTCGGCGTTGACGAAGATCCCGCCCGAGTCGGCGAGTTTCGCGGTGACGACGTAGCCCCGGGTGCCGAACAGCCGGTCCAGCCCCGCGTACTTCCCACCCGCGTAGACCACCGAAACGACGGCGATGATCATGAACGCGAGCAGCCGGATCCGCGTCGCCTTGGTCATCGGCCACCCCCGAACAACGTCCCCAGCACGCCGCCGATACCGCCGAGCGGATTACCGTTCTGTCCTTGCGTCGTGCCCGGCGCCTGCGGCGGGTTGATCGGCGGCAGGGGCAGCGGGGGTGGCGGGGAGCCGTTGTTGAACGGGATCGCGCCCGGCGCCCCGGTGCCCTGCGAACCCGGGATCGGCAGGAACGGCTGCGAGGAGCTGGAAATGTTGTGCAGCAACGTGTCCAGGTCGAGGTCGACGGTCGCCTCGACGTTCGCGTAGTCGCCCTTGATCACGTTGCCCGCGTAGTCCGGGAACGGGTAGGTGAGCAGGATCTGCAACGCCTTGGGCAGGTTCTGCCCGGCCTCGCCCAGTTTCAGCAGGATCGGCTGCAGTGCCTTGAGATTCGCGACGAGCTGGTCACGGCTCTTGGTCACGGTGTCGACGGCGACTCCGGACAGCTTGTTGAGCGACTGCAGCATCCCGACGAGCTGGTCACGCTGGTCGGTGACGATCTTCAGGCCCGGCGCCAGATTGTCGAGCGCGTTGCCCAGGTTCTGCGTCTGCCCGGTCAGCGTGCGCGACAGCTTGTCGAGCCCGTCGATGGCCCGCAGGATCTCGCCCTTGTGCCCGTCGAGCTGCGTGGCCAGTTCGTCCACATGCGACAGCAGTGCGCGGATCTCCGGTTCGTTGCCGGACAGGGCATCGTTCAGTTCGTGGCTGATCTTCTGCAGCTGCTCGACACCCCCGCCGTTGAGCAGCAGCGACAACGCGCCGAGCACCTCTTCGACCTCGGGGTTGCGGTTGGTCCGCGCGAGCGGGATCTGCGCGCCCTCGCCGAGTTTCCCCTCGGCCTTCTCCGCCGTGGGGGCGCGCAGGTCGACGAACTTCTCGCCGAGCAGGCTCGACTGCCGCAGCTCGGCGTGCGCGTTGGCGGGCAGGGAGATGTCGCCGTTGACCGTCATGGACACCACCGCGGTGCGGGTGTCCGGGGTGAGGGTCACCTTCTCGACCCGGCCCACCGCGACGTCGTTGACCTTGACGCTCGCCTGCGGCACCAGATCCAGCACGTCGGTGAACTGCGCGGTGATCCGGTACGGGTGGTCGCCGATGTCCGCGCCGCCGGGCAGCGGCGTGCTGTAGAGGCCGTTGAACCCGCCGTCGCTGCAGCCCGCCAGCACCAGCACCCCGGCCAGCACCCCCGCGATCCGCCGTCGATGTGCCCTTAAGGCCACCTTGCGGGCGTCTGATGCCCGTAAGGTGGCCTTAACGGCATTGCGCCGCTTCACTTCTTGCCTCCGGAGAGCTGGGTGAGGACGTCGGTGACCGGCAAGGGCAGCGGCGGGAGTTCGCCGGTCTGGAGCGAGGCGATCACCTGCGAAAGGCTCGGCAGCTTCAACGTCCCGTCGAGCACCGGCGCGAGTTTCTTGCACATGTTCCCGATCACGTCGGGAATCTCCTTCGGTGTCCCCGCGCTGATCAGGCGGCACAGGGTGAGCACCGGCGGATGGGTGATCTCGTTGAGGTTGTCCCGCACGGCGATGGTGCCGGACGCGGCGTCGTAGGAGTTGATGAAGTTCGTCGCGCCCACCGGGGCGACGTCGAGCACCTCGGCCAGCGAGGAGCGCTGGTCCACCAGCACCTTCGTCAGCGAGGCCAGTTTGTCCACATTGGACGCGAGGGCGTCCTTGTTGTCCGCCACGAACGTCTTGACGTCGCCGAGCGCGCCGCCCAGCGAGCTCAGCGCCGCGCCGACGTCACCGGAGTCCGCGGCGAGGAAGCCGCTCACATCGGCGACGCGTTTGTAGAACTCGTTGAGCTGCGCGTCGCTCTGCGCCAGTGCGCCGGTGAACGAGTTCAGGTTCTGGACCGTGCCGAACAGGTCGTCCTTCGAGTTGTCCAGCGTCTTCGCGAGATCCGCGAGCCGCCCGACCGTCGAGTTCAGGTTGGCCCCGTTGCCTTTCAGGTTCGCCGCCGCGGTGTCCAGCGCGTTCGACAACGCCCCGTTCTTGTTCGCCCCGTCCGGCCCCAGCGCGGTGGAAAGCTTGTCCAGACTGGCATACAGGTCGTCCAGCTCGACCGGCATCGCGGTGCGTTCCTTCGGCAGGACCGTGCCGCTGGCCAGGGTCGGCCCGCTGTCGTAGGCGGGGGTGAGCTGGACGTACCGGTCGCTCACCAGGCTCGGCGCGACGACGACGGCGCCCGCGTCGGCTGGGATCTGCACGCCGTCCACCCGCATGTCGACCCGCACGGCGTCGCCCTGCGGCGTCACGCCGGTGACCTCGCCGACCTTCACGCCCAGCACGCGGACCGACGATCCGGCGTAGAGCCCGACGGTCTTCCCGAAGTACGCGCTCAGCTTGGTGCCGTTGCCGTCCCGCTGCACCAGCCACAACACCGCCGCCAGCAGGAGAACGGCCACACAGCCGAACGAAACCCAGGTGACGACCTTGCGCCCGCCCCGTGTAGTGATGGTCATCGGCCACCTATCCCCTGGTTCGGCGCGGCGATCGGCGGGGTACAGCCCTCGGGGTTGATCGTCAGCCCGCCCGCGATGATCGTCGGCGGCAGCAGCCCGCACAGATACCCCTCGAACCAGCGGCCGTTGCCGGTGGCGTTCGCGCCGACGCGGGCGAACGGCGCCATCAGCTGCAGGCTCTTGTCGAGGTTGCCCTGGTTGCGCTGCAACACATCGGTGACCTTCCCGAGCTTCTGCAGCGTCGGTTTCAGCTGCGTACGGTTGTCCGCCACCAGCCCGGACAGCTGCGCCGACACCTGCTGCGTCCCCTTCAGCAGCGAATCGATCGCCGCCTTGCGGTTCTGCAGCTCGGTCAGCAGCAGGTTCCCGTCACTGATCACGCGTTGCAGCTGCGCGTTGCGATCCGACAGCGTCTTCGAAACCTTCCCCGTGTTGGCCAGCAGCGTATGTAGCTCGGTGTCCCTTGAGGACACTGTCTTCGACAACGCGGACAAGCCGGACAGCGTGTCCTTCAGATACTGCGGGCTGTCCTTGAGACTGTCCGACAGCACGTTGAAGCTCTCCGCGAGCTGCTTCGTGTCGATGTCGCCCACGGTGCTCGACAACTGCTGGAACGCGTCCTGCAACTGGAACGGCGTCCGCGTGCGGGCGACCGGGATCGTGCTGGCCGGATCCTGCGCGCCCGCTCCCTTCGGCTCCAGCGCGAGGTACTTCTCCCCCAGCAGCGTCTTGATCTCGATCGACGCCGAGGAGGCGTCCCCGACCCGGACGCCCTTCACCCGGAACTTCACCAGCACCTGCTTGCCCGCCAGGCCCACCGACGTCACCTCGCCGACCTTGACGCCGGCGACCTCGACCTCGTTGTCCGGCTCCAGACCGGCCGATTCGCCGAAGTACGCGGTATACGTGACGCCGTTGCCGAACAGCGGGAGCTGATCGGAGAAGTACGTCGTCAGCGTGACGAGCACGACCAGCACGAGCGCGATCCCGCCGACAACGGCCTGGTTGCGGTCCTTCAGTCGTTTCACGGGCCGCACCTCTCCGGTCGCTGGGTCGCGGGCAGGGGCAGGATCGGCAGCTCGATGTTGAGCGAGGAGATCCCGATCCGGCCGTTGATCCCGCACAGGTAGTAGTTGAACCAGCTGCCGTAGCTCAGCGTGCGGGTGAACTTCTGCAGGTTGCCCGGCAGCACGCTGAGCAGATGGTCGAGCAGCTGTTCGGAATCGCCGAGATTCTGCGACAGCGTGCCGAGCTTGTCGACGTCGTCCTTCAACGCGGGGCGCGCGTCCGCGAGCAGGCCGGTGGTGGCGTTGGTCAGCTCGTCCAGCGCGCCCACCGCGTCCCCGATCGGCTTGCGTTGTTCGGCGAGCCCGCTGACCAGCCGCTGCGTCTGGTCGATGAGATCACCCAGCTGCGGGCCGTGCTGGTTGACCGTGCCGAGCACGGTGTTGAGATTCCCGATGACGTCGCCGATCACCTTGTCCCGCCCGGCGATCGACGTCGTGAGCGACGCCGTGTGCGCGAGCAGGCTGGAGATCGTGCCGCCCTCGCCCTGGAACACGCGGATGATCTCGCCGGAAAGCTGGTTGACGTCCTTCGGGCTCAGTGCGCGGAAAAGCGGCTTGAAACCGTTGAACAGCACGGTGAGGTTCAGCGCGGGCTTGGTCCGCTCCGGTGGGATGGTGCCCCCTTGCGGCAACGTCTTCCCGTCCGCGACATCGGTGCCGAGCGCGAGGTACCGCTGCCCGACGAGGTTGCGGTACTTGATGGTCGCGGTCGTCGACGCCGGGAGCTTGTAGGTCGTCTCGACGTCGAAGTGCACCTCGGCGAAGTTCTTCTCGCCTGCGTCTTTCCCCTCGCCGCCCGCCCCTTCGGTGATCCCGATGGCTCCGACCTGCCCGACCTTCACCCCGGCGATGCGGACGTCGTCGCCGACCTTCAGCCCGGAGGCGTCGGCGAACTTCGCGGTGTACCCGGACTGCGCGCCGAAGTTCGTGTTCGCGATCGTGGCGCCGAGGATCCCGGTGAGCACGACGGTGACCGTGGCGAAGATCAGGATCTTCACCAGCGAGGGCACGAAACTCCTCACTTCAGCTCCACCTCCGCTCCGCGGTACAGCGGCCCGACGAGCAGGCTTCCCCAGCCCGGCGCCTGATCCGGCGCGACTCCGAGCGCGGGCGACATCAGCAGGTCCATCAGCTGCTGTTCGTCCGGCGACCCGATCACCGACGACCCGCCCGACCCGCCGGGTGCGCCGCCCCCGGACGTCACCGGGCCGGGCAGCCTCCCGTCGGGTGACTTCGGCGGCGCGGGTTTGCTGGAACCGTCCTGGATCGGGCCGTCCGGCGGGTACTGCGGCCAGTGCCCCGGTTTGGGCACCTGCGGATAACAGCGAGGGCCGCGTTTGTCGGTGTACTTCGGCTCGTCGACGCCGGGCAGATACTTGCCCCGGCTGGAGGTGAATTCGATCGTGACGCGGCTGACCTCCGGATGCGCGGTGCCCTTGCCGAAGGCCAGTTCCGCGTTCGGCACCGAATCGGCGAGTTGCTTGAGCATGCACGGATATTCCGGCGCGTACTTCGCCAGCACGTCCAGCGTGGGCTGGATCGCGGTGGTGAGCCGGATCAGGTTGTCCTTGTTGACGGTGAGGAAGCTCGTCAGGTCGGTCGACGCCGCGGACACCGTCGCGTACAGGTCGGCGAGGCCACGTTGCTTGTCCACCAACGTTTTGCTGGTCGTGGTCAGATCCGACAGCGCGGTGATGAGGTCCGGCCCCGCCTTGTCGTAGATGTTCGAGACGTTGGCCAGCCCGGTGATGTCGGCCTTGAGGTTCGGCAGCGACGGATTCATCTTGCCCAGGTAGTCCGAGAGCTGCGCCAGTGTCTGGCCGAGCTGTTTCCCGCGTCCGTCCAACGCCGTCGACACCGCGGTGAGTGTGCTGGACAGCTTTTCCGGTTGCACCGCCTGCAACAACGGCATGACGTCGCCGAGCACCTTCTCCAGCTCGATCGCGGAACTGGTGCGATCCTGCGGGATCACGTCCCCCGCCTTGATGTGCGGTTCGGGCTTTTCCGGCAGTTGCAGCGCGACGTACCGCTCGCCGAACAACGTCTTCGGCAGCAGCCGCGCCGAGACGTTCGCCGGGATCACGCCGATCTTGTCCGGTTGCAGCGCGAGATCCAGCGTCGCGTGATCCCCGCTCGTACGGACGTCGCGGACCTCGCCGACGAGCATCCCGCGCACCTTGACGTCCGAGCCCACCCGCATCTGGCTGCCCACGTGGTCGGTGTCCAGCCGGACCAGCGTGACCGAGGTGAACGCCTTGTCGTAGAAGGCGATCGTGAGCGCGAAGAACAGCGCGGCGACCACGAGGAAGACCAGCCCCAGCACCTGGTGCCGGAGTCTGTGCAGCACATCCACGCGAGCACTCATCCAGAAATCCTCACCGTCGTGTTCGCGCCCCAGATCGCGAGGCTGAGGAAGAAGTCCAGCACCGAGATCAGCACGATCGACGTACGCACCGCGCGGCCCACCGCGACTCCGACCCCGGCGGGCCCGCCACTGGCGTTGTAGCCGTAATAACAATGGGAAAGGATCACGATGACGGCGAACACCATCACCTTCGCGAAGGACCAGAGGACGTCTTCGGGCGGCAGGAACAGCGTGAAGTAATGGTCGTAGGTTCCCGCGGACTGGCCGTAGAGCCAGATGGTGATCTGCCGCGAAGCGAGGTACGACGAGAGCAGGCCGACGGCGTAGAGCGGGATCACCGCGGTGACCCCGGCCAGCACCCGGGTCGTCACGAGGTAAGGCATGCTCGGCACGGCCATCACTTCCAGCGCGTCGATCTCCTCGGAGATCCGCATCGCGCCGAGCTGGGCGGTGAACCCGCAGCCGACGGTGGCCGAAAGCGCGAGCCCGGCCGAGAGCGGCGCGACCTCACGCGTGTTGAAGTACGCCGAGATGAACCCGGTCAGCGCGGCGGTGCCGAGCTGGTTCAGCGCCGAATACCCTTGCAGGCCCACGATGAGACCGGTGAACAACGTCATCCCGATCATCACGCCTAGCGTCCCGCCGATCACCGCGAGACCGCCGGTGCCGAAGCAGACCTCGGTCAGCAGCCGCAGGGTTTCCCCGCTGTAGCGGCGAATCGTGCGCGGCGCCCAGGCGAGTGCCCGCGCGGCGAAGGAAAGCTGCTTGCCCAGCCCCTCCAGGCTCGCGCCGGGACGCGCGATGACTTCCAGGGTCCGGTCGGACACCAGGGGTTGCTGGATCGGTTCGGCCGTCATCCGCTCACATCGCCTTCGGCGGCACGATCCGCAGATAGATCGCGGTCAGCACCACGTTGATGAGGAACAGCAGCAGGAACGTGATCACCACGGCCTGGTTGACCGCGTCGCCGACGCCCTTCGGCCCGCCCGCCGGGTTCAGCCCGCGGAACGCGGCGACCACCCCGGCGACGAAGCCGTACAGCAACGCCTTGATCTCGCTGATCCACAGATCGGGCAGCTGGGCGAGCGCGTTGAAACTGGCCAGGTACGCCCCCGGCGTCCCGCCCTGCAGGACGACGTTGAAGAAGTACCCGCCGAGCACGCCGACGACGCTGACCAAGCCGTTGAGCAGCACCGACACCACGATCGCCGCGAGCACCCTCGGCACGACGAGACGCTGGATCGGGTTGACGCCCAGCACCTCCATCGCGTCGATCTCCTCGCGGATCTTGCGGGCCCCGATGTCGGCGCAGACGGCACTGCCGCCCGCACCGGCGACCAGCAACGCGGTGATCAGCGGGCTCGCCTGCTGCACGATCGCCAGCGCGCTCGCGGCGCCGGTGAAGGACTGCGCGCCGATCTGCTGTGTCAGCGAACCGAGCTGCAGCGCGATGACGGCGCCGAACGGGATCGCCACCAGCGCCGTAGGCAGGATCGTGACACTGGCGAAGAACCAGCACTGCTGGATCCACTCCCGGAACTGGAACGGGCGGCGGAAGATCGCCCGAAAGACCTCCCAGGACAACGTGGCGAGCCTGCCGACCTGCGTCAGCGCCGCGGTTCCCGGGACTGTAAACGCGGTCTGCATATCCCGCTACCTTGCCCTGGCAACTTCGTGTGCCGCGATCTCATTTCCGTAGCCGGCCACGGCACCTCCCAGTAGTTACCTACTCATGAGTCTTACTCATTCCCCGACCCCGCTTTCGGTTAGCGGTGTTCACTCCGTCCCTTCGGCAGCTCCCTCTCAGACCTTGAGAGAGTGGGTAGCCGTCGCCCCGCCGTCGGCGGCGAACTCCGCGCCGGTGCAGTAGGAACTCTCGTCGCTGGCCAGGAACAACACCAGTTGCGCGATCTCCTCCGGCCGCCCGACCCGGCCCAGCGGGACCTTCTTGGCGATGAACGACATGTCGACTTCGGCGCCCACCGCGGCCGGGATCATCGGCGTGTCGATCGCCCCGGGATGGACCGAGTTGACCCGGATGTTCTTGGCGCCCAGTTCGAGCGCGGCGACCTTCGTCATCCCGCGGCTCGCGAACTTGCTCGCGGTGTACGCGACGAGGTAGGGCATGCCGGCCAGACCCTCCACAGAGGACACGTTGACGATCGAGCCGCCACCGGCGGCCGTCATCGGTTCAACGACCGAACGCATCCCGAGAAACTGCCCGATCTGGTTGACCCGGATGACGCGCTCGTAATCGGCGAGCGCGGTCTTGCCCAGCTCGGAGAAATGCAGGATCCCGGCGTTGTTGACCAGCACCGTCGGCGGGCCGAACTCGGCCTGGGTCCGCGCGATCGCGGCATCCCAGTCGGCCTCGGAGCCGACGTCGAGATGCTGGTACACCGCCGCGTCCCCGAGGTCGGCCGCGACCTTTTCGCCATCCTCGTCGAGGATGTCGGCGATCACCACGCGCGCGCCTTCGGCCACGAAAGCGCGTACGGCGGCCTCGCCCTGCCCGCGCGCACCACCGGTGACCAGCGCGACCTTGCCGTCCAAGCGTCCCGTCACTTCAGCTCCTCGATAGGGGTCAGGGCAGCGAAAGAATGTCGGTGGCGGCGAACATCCGCTCCGGTTCACGCCCGGCGAAGTAACCGCCGACCGCGGTTTCGAGTTCTTCGGCGGTCCAGACGCCGTTCGCGGTGTCGAAGCGCTGCTCCACCTCAGGTGGTTTGAGCAGCGCGACCATGCCGCCGTGCACGACGAACACCTGGCCGTTGACGTTCTCGGCCGCAGGCGAGGCGAGGAAGGCGACGAACGGCGCGACGTGCTCCACCGACAGCGGATCGACGCCTTCCTCGGGGGCCTCACCGAAGACCGCTTCGGTCATCGCGGTCCGTGCACGCGGGCAGATCGCGTTGGCACGCACGCCGTAGCGAGCGAGGCCGCGCGCGGCGGACACGGTGAGCGCCGCGATCCCGGCCTTGGCGGCGGAGTAGTTGGGCTGTCCGGCAGAGCCGACGAGGAACGCCTCCGACGCGGTGTTCACCAGCCGCCCGTACACCGGCTTTCCGTCCAGTTTGGACTTGTCGCGCCAGTACTTCGCGGCGTTGCGGGACAACAGGAAATGCCCGCGAAGGTGAACCGCGAGCACAAGGTCCCACTCCTCGTCGGACATCCCGAACAGCATCCGGTCGCGCAGCACCCCGGCGTTGTTCACGACGATGTCGAGCCCGCCGAAGTGATCGACCGCGGCCTCCAGCAGCGCGTCGGCGGTGGTGCGCTCGGCGACGTCACCGGCGACGGAAATCGCCTTCCCGCCCGCCGCCTCGATCTCCTCCGCGACACTCTTCGCGTCGCCGAGATCGTTCACGACCACCGCCGCCCCGGCCTTCGCCAGCGCGAGGGCTTCGGCTCTGCCGAGCCCCGCACCGGCGCCGGTGACGATGGCCGTCCGGCCCGCCAATGTCTCGCCTACGGCCGCACTCACCGCGATGCCTCCTCGTCGAAGCACGTCGGGCCGGGTCCAGCCCGCCTCTCGCCCCACAGACTAGAATCTGTTCTCGTACTTATCAAGGGCAAAATTAACGGTACTAACCCGCCATGAACAGGGCATTCTTCGGACAACCCGACACAGCCTGCGAAACATGTTCTACCTGATCCTCCGGGATCGGCGACCGGACGACCAGGTTCTCGTCGTCGTCGAGGTCGAACACGTCGGGCGCGAACCCGACACACACCGCGTTCGCCTCGCAGAGCGAGCGGTCCACCTTGATCTCCATACTTCCTCCCGTCCGCGAAGCCTGGTACAACTAGAACAAGTTCTACTGTAGCCCCGAGGCGGGTTCACCCACCACAACGAGCCCTGCCGGGCGGAGGTGACGGATGCGGATCGACTACACCGAAGGTCAGCGGGAACTGGCCGGTCAGCTGCGCGAGTACTTCGCCGAGCTGATGACCCCTGCCCGCCGGGAGAGCCTGGCGGCCGGAGGCGGCGAGTACGGCGATGGCGTGGCGTACAAGGAGATTGTGCGTCAGATGGGCCAGGACGGCTGGCTCGCGCTCGGCTGGCCCCGCGAGTACGGCGGCCAGGCCCGGCCGATGCTCGACCAGCTGATCTTCACCGACGAAGCGGCCGTGGCGGGGGTGCCCGTCCCGTTCCTGACGGTCAACACCGTCGGCCCGACGATCATGCGCTTCGGCACCGAAGAACAGAAGGCGTTCTACCTGCCGAGGATCGCCGCCGGGGAGCTGCACTTCTCGATCGGCTACTCGGAGCCGGAAGCAGGGACGGACCTCGCGTCGCTGCGCACCCGTGCCGAACGCGACGGCGACGAGTACGTCGTCACCGGGCAGAAGATGTGGACCAGCCTCATCGAGTACGCCGACTACGTGTGGCTCGCCGTGCGCACCGACCCCGAGGCGCGCAAGCACAAGGGCCTGTCGATGCTGATCGTGCCGACGTCCGCTCCCGGCTTTTCGTGGACGAAGGTGCACACCGTCGCGGGGCCCGGCACCAGCGCGACCTACTACGACGGCGTGCGTGTCCCGGTGGCCAACCGGATCGCCGACGAGAACGCCGGCTGGCCGCTGATCACCAACCAGCTCAACCACGAGCGTGTCGCGCTGACCTCCGCCGCACCGGTGATGACGTCCCTGCGCGAGGTGCGGGAGTGGGCACAGACCACGAAACTCCCCGACGGCAGCCGCGTGATCGACGCCGAATGGGTACGCCTGCACCTGGCCCGCGTGCACGCGCACGCCGAATACCTCAAGCTGCGCAACTGGCGGATCGCCTGGGCGGCCGCGGCGAGCGAACTCGGCCCGGCAGAGGCGTCGGCGACGAAGGTGTTCGGCACCGAGTTCGCCACCGAGGCCTACCGGCTGCTGATGGAGGTGCTCGGGGCGGCCTCGGTGGTCCGCGAAGGCTCCCCCGGCGCGTTGCTGCGTGGCCGGATCGAGCGCCTGCACCGGTCGTCGCTGATCCTCACCTTCGGCGGCGGGACCAACGAGGTCCAGCGCGACATCATCGCCGCCACCGCACTCGGTCTTCCTGTCACGCGCTAGGAGCCCCCCCATGGACTTCTCCCACTCCGAAGCACAGCAAGCCCTCTCCGGCCTGGCCCGGAAGCTGCTCACCGACAAGGTCACCCCGGCAATGCTGGGCCCGCACGGCTCCGGCGGATTCGACGCTCCCCTGTGGACGGACCTGGCGAAGGCGGGCGTACTGGACGCGGCACTCCCCTCCTCGGTCGGCGGTGGCGGCTTCGGCCTGCTGGAGCAGTGCTCGGTGCTGACCGAGATCGGCCGCGCCGTCGCACCGGTGCCCTACCTGTCCTCGATCACGATGGCCGCCGCGGCGCTGGCCGAATTCGGTACGCCGGAGCTGACCGAACGCTGGGTGGTCCCGGTGCTGCGCGGCAGCCGCGTCCTCGCGGTGGCCCTGCCGGACGCGGGCGCGCCGTGTGGCTTCACCTCCGAGTCCACAACGGACGGACATCGGCTCACCGGCGCGCAGTCCGCGATACCGTTCGCGGCCTTCGCCCACGGCCTGCTCGTGGAAGCCGCTGTCGGGGACGGCCACGAGGTGTTCCTGATCGACCGCGAGGCCGACGGCGTGGACATCGCGGCGCAGCGCACCGTCGACCACGCCGACGCCGGGCTCGTGGAGCTGACCGGTGCCCCGGCGGTGTCACTGGGCGACGTCGGCGAGTGGCTGCGGCTGCGCGGGACCGTCGGGCTCTGCGCGCAGCAACTCGGCGTCGTTGAGCGCGCGCTGGAGCTGACTGCCGCGTACGCGCGCGAACGCAAGCAGTTCGACCAGGTCATCGGCGGTTTCCAGGCGGTGCGGCAACGGCTCGCGGACGCGTATCTCGACGTCGAAGCGGTCCGGCTGACGCTGTGGCAGGCCGCGTGGCGCCTCTCCGAAGGACTTCCGGCCGCCGAAGAGGTCGCCACCGCGAAGTTCTGGGCCGCCGAAGCGGGCCACCGCGTCGTGCACACCGCCGTGCACGTCCACGGCGGCGTCGGCATCGACGTCGACCACCCCGTGCACCGCTACTTCGCCGCCGCCAAACGCCTCGAATTCACCTTCGGCGGCGCCACCAGGCACCTGCTGGCTCTCGGCATGTCGCTGGCCGACACCCCCGCCTGATCACGCGAGATCTCCGTTCCGTCACACGAGTTCCCCGCCCGGTCACGCGAGATCTCCGGAACCTCCCCAGCGGACTCGCGGGCCCGGCCGGAGATCCGGCGTGCTCGGCGGGAGATCCAGCGTGTCTGAGAGGAGATCTCGCGTGATCAGTCGGTGGGGGTGATGGCGCGGAGGCGGCGCGGGCCGGTGTCGGGGCGGGTCGGCGGCGGGCCGAGGACGAGGCGCGCGTTGGCGACGAAGGCACCGGCGGGCGAGGCCAGTATCGGGTCGAGGGCGAGCGAGCGGACTTCGGGGTTGTCCTCGGCGAGGGCGGCGACGCGCAGCACCATGTCCTGCAGTGCGGCCAGGTCGGCGGGTTCGTCGCCGCGGTAGCCGGTGAGCAGCGGGGCGGTGCGTGGTTCGCGCAGCAGCGTGGCCGCGTCGACGTCGGTGACCGGGATCGCCCGGTAGGCACGGTCTCCCAGCAGCGTGCTGACCAGGCCGGACAAACCGAACGACACGAGCGTGCCGAACGAAGGGTCGTCTTGCAGGCCGATCACGCAGGAGATCCCCTTGGCCGCCATGCGCTGGACGTACACCTCATCGTCCCCGGACACCTCGCACAGGCCCTCGTACGCGGTGCGCACCGAGTCCTCCGAGGTCAGGTCCAGCCGGACCCCGGCGAGGTCCGGACGCCCGCGCAGCCGCTCGTCGACCGCCTTCAGGGTCACCGGATAGCCCAGCTCGGCGGCCGCGGCCACCGCTTCATCCACTGTGGACACGACGCGGAACGGGACGACTTCGATGCCGTAGCAGCCCAGCAGCCGGACGACGTCGGTGTCCGAGAGCAGCGTCGTCTTCCCGTCCTCGGCGTCCAGCAGTTCCCGCACGATCGCCTGCGCCTGCTCGACGTGCAGCCCGCCGGGCCGCACGAGTGTCCCTTGTGGACGCTGGCGCCAGGCCGCGTACCGGATCACCCGCGCCAGCGCGTTCACCGCGCGTTCCGGACTCGGGTAACTCGGCACCGAACCACGTGTCGGCGTCCCGTCGTCCGAGAGCACCGCCAGTTCGGCGGGAACGCCTTCGGCGGCGAGGAAGGTGGACACTATGGGCTTGTCGCGCGCCATTTCCACCACGGCTTCGCGCAGCGCCCGCGCGTACGCCGTGCCCGGAATCGCCAGCGGGGGCACGAAAACCACGACGAGCGCGTCGGTGTCCGGCGAGTTGAGGGCTTCGCGCACGGCCGCGGCGAACTCCTCCGGGCCCGCCTGCGGGCCGACGTCGACGGGGTCGAACGCCAGCTTCAGTCCCTGCGAACGCGCGGTGTCGGCGGCGAGCAGGCCGATGGCGCTGGAGTTGCCGACGATGCCGACCCGCGGCCCCGCGGGCAGCGGCTGGTGGGCGAACACCAGCGCGGTGTCGAACAGCTGCGCCAGCGACTCGACCCGCACGACCCCGGCCTGCTCGAACAGCGCCTGCACGCTGGCTTCGTCGACCTCGGCCGAGGTCGCGGCCAGCTGCGGGCGGACCGCGTGCCGCCCGGACTTGACCGCGACGATCGGTTTCGTGCGCGCGAGCCGCCGGGCGAGCCGGGCGAACTTGCGCGGGTTGCCGAACGACTCCAGGTACAGCAGGACGAGATCGGTGTCCGGATCGGTTTCCCAGTACTGCAGCAGGTCGTTCCCGGAGACATCGGCGCGGTTGCCGGCGGAGACGAAGGTCGAGAGGCCGAGCCCGCGTGCCTCGGCGTCGGCCAGGATCGCGGTGCCGAGCGCACCGGACTGGCAGAAGAACCCGGTGCGCCCGCGCGCGGGCAGCCGGGGCGCGAGGGTGGCGTTGAGCCGCACCGAGGCCGCGGTGTTGAGCACGCCCAGCGCGTTCGGGCCCACCACGCGCATGCCGTGCGCCCGCGCCTCGCCGACCAGTCGCAATTCGGCGTGCAACCCGAGCGGCCCGGCCTCGGCGAATCCGCCGGAGACGATCAGCAAGGTCTTGACGCCCTTGGCGAGCGCACCGTCCAAAACGGACTCGACGGCTTCGGCGGGCACCGCGACGATGGCGAGGTCGACCGAGTCCGGGATGTCGAGCACCGAGGAGTACGCCCGTACCCCGCGCACCGACCGGTGCTCGGGATTGACCGGATAGACCGTGCCGGTGAAGTCGGCGGCCAGCATGTTGGCGAACGCGACGTGCCCGACCTTGGTCGGATCGGCGGACGCGCCGATGACCGCGACCGACCGGGGATGCAGGAGGTTGTGCACGCTGCGGGCCTCGGCGGCCTGCTCGCGTGAGCGCGCGACGGCGAGCGACTCCTCGGTCGGGTCGATGTCGAACTCCAGGTGCAGCACGCCCTCCTCGATGGCGCGGCTCACCTGGTAGCCGGCGTCGCGGAAGACCCGGACCATCGCGGCGTTCTCGGCCAGCACCTCGGCGGTGAACCGGCGCAGCCCGCGTTCCGAGGCCGCCGCGGCGAGGTGCTCCAGCAGGATCGAGCCCAGCCCGCGCCCCTGGTGCGCGTCGTCGACGACGAAGGCGACCTCCGCCGAGGGACCGCCGTCGAGCCGTTCGTAGCGGCCGACGGCGATGATGTCGTCGCCGAGCATCGCCACGAACGCGACCCGGTCGTGATGGTCCACAGTGGAGAACCGGACGAGATCGCGCGGCGGGATGCGCGGATAGGCGCCGAAGTAGCGGAAGTAGCGGGTGCGTTCGGACAGTTTCCCGTGGAAGGCGACCAGCGCGTCGGCGTCGCTGGGCACGATCGGTCGCAAGTGGACGGTGCCGCCGTCGGACAGCACGACGTCGGCTTCCCACTCACGCGGGTAGGCGTACGGATCGCGTTCCTCGGCCGCCATGCTCAGTCCCTCGGGTCGTCCGGATCGAGGCCGTGCAACGGGAAGACCGCGCGGCGGGTGTCCCGGATCGCGATGTCGGCCGGGTCGTCGACGTCGTCGCCCCACGGTTTGAACGCGGTCTCCTCGCCGTCGGTCATCGCGGCGGGGATCTCCGTGTCCGGCGCCGCTCGCCCGACGTCGGCCACCCACTCCGGCGGGAGCCTCGTCTCCGGCGCCACGTCGCGGTCGAGCACGGTGGCGATGAGGTGGGTCCACGACCGCGGGACCACGCGCACCAGCTGGTAACCGCCCCCGCCGACGGCGAGCCAGCGCCCGCCCGCGTAGGTGCCCGCCAGCTCTCGCAGCGTCGTGTAGATCGTGCGGTGCCCGTCGACCGACAGCGAGAGGTCGGCGAGAGGGTCCTCCTCGTGCGAATCGACCCCGCACTGCGTGACGAGGATCTGCGGTTCGAACTCGGCGAGCAGCGACGGGACGATGGCGTGGAAGGCACGCAGCCAGCTCGCGTCGCGCGTGCGCGGCGGCAGCGGGATGTTGACCGCGGTGCCCTCGGCTCCGTTCTTCCCTGTCTCGCCGGAGTAGCCGGTGCCCGGCCACAGCGTGAACGGATGCTGGTGCAGGGAGACCGTCAGCACCCGCGGGTCGTCGTAGAACGCGGCCTGCACGCCGTCGCCGTGGTGGACGTCGGTGTCGATGTAGGCGATGCGGTCGAAGCCGTGGTCGAGCAGCCACGAGATCGCGATGGAGCAGTCGTTGTAGACGCAGAACCCGGACGCGCGGTCGGCCATCGCGTGGTGCAGCCCGCCGGCGATGTTCACCGCGCGGGTGGCCTCGCCTTCGGCGATCTTGCGCGCGGCCAGCAGCGTCGAGCCGACGACGAGCGCCGAGGCGTCGTGCATGTCGCTGAACACCGGGTTGTCGTCCGTGCCGAGCCCGTGCCCGACGTCCCAGCCGACCAGCGGCGCCTGCCGGACCGCCTCGAGGTACTCCGGGACGTGCACCCGCAGCAGTTCCTCGTCGCCCGCCGCGTCCGGGACGAGCAGTTCGACGCCGTCGAGCACGCCGAGCTCGGTGGCCAGGCGGATGGTGAGCAGGAGCCGGACGGGGTTGAACGGATGCTGCCCGCCGAGGTCGTACCCCAGCAGGGCGGAATCCCAGACGACAGCGGGCGGGCGCATGTCCGCACACTACCAAGGAGACCGGAAGCAAGCCGACCAGGAAAGCTCGCTGACCTGCACGAATCGCTTACCTGCTGTCGGATTGGTATCTACGGGCACAGCATGCCCCGCCGCCCGCGAGGCAGGTCTCAGCCGACGTCGGCGATGCAGACGACCTTGTTCCGGCCACTGCGCTTGGCACTGTAGAGCGCCTTGTCGGCCGCCTGGAGCAGCCGGTCGAGCGCGGCACCCGCGGCGGGGTAGGTGGCGACGCCGATCGAGGCCGACAGCCCGTCGATGACCTTGGCGCGGCTGCCGTCCGCGATTTCGACGCTGAGCCCGGCGACGGCCTCGCGGACGCGTTCGGCCACCGTGCGGACATCGGTCTCGCGGATGTCGGGCAGCAGCACCACGAACTCCTCGCCGCCGAACCGGCCGACCGAGTCGTAGTCCCGCACGGCGCCCTTGATGGTGCCCGCCACGGCGCGGAGCACGGCGTCCCCGCCGAGGTGCCCGAACTGGTCGTTGATCCGCTTGAAGTGGTCGAGGTCGACCATGAGCACCCCGAAGCTCGCCTGCGGCAGGCGTTGCGCGCGGTGCAGTTCGCGGGTGGCCAGGCTGTGCCAGCCGGTGGTGTTGAACAGCCCGGTCTTCTCGTCGGTGGTGGCCGCGATCTCCAGCTGCTTGACGAGCACGGCCCGGTGCAGCACCAGCAGCGGCGGCACGATCATCAGCGCGAGCGCGGGCAGCGTCGCGAGGGTGAGCGCGGTCAGCACGCCGAGGCACAGCGTGGCGACTTCGAGCAGGTTGTCGCCGAGCCCGCCGAACAGCGTGCGGAACGAGCGCTTCTTGACCGTGAGGCCGGGGACGGTGATCAACGCGCCGACGACGAAGTAGGTGGCCGTGACGATCGCGATCACGATGACGCCCGCCCAGCCCGCGTCGAGCGCGGCGTACATGCTCGGCACGCCGCTGCGGGCGAGAACGGCCGCCGCCGTGTGACAGGTGACGACGACGAGCGCGGCGTTGAAGACGACGCGGAACAGCGGCGCCCGGCGGATGCGGTAGAGGCTCCGCGTCCCGAGGTGCAGGTACAGGATCGCGACCAGCGCGGTGACCAGAGCGGGCGGTAGGAGCAGTACGCCGGCGAACGTCCACACCGAGGTCATGTTGATGTGCGGGGTGTCCGAGACGAGGCGGCGGACGCGTTCGATCTGACGGCCCAGCTCGGCCTGCAGGATCGCCAGCCCGGCGAGCCCGGCGAGGATCACGACGTCCCGCACGCGGGTCGCCCTGCCCGCGGTGACGACCGTGGCGGCGACGGCGACGATCTCGATCAGCAGGCAGTAGGCGATCAGCCCCGGGCGCTGGGCCCAGAGCTTCCACCGGCGAGGTGACAGAACGTCACCGATGCGGCCCGCGGCTCTGTGCGCCGCTTCCGCCCCATCCATACTCACGGTGGTGCACCCTCCTGGGTGATCTACGAACCGTGTCCACCCAATCACGACGAACGGCCTCGATCGATGGACGTTACTCGATTGGAGCAGTGAAGGGAGGCGGTCGGCATGCGCAATCGCGAGACCTGAGCCCGCCCCATTTCCCCGTATCCGCTGGGTACCCGCGCTGTCACCGGGAGCAGAGGAGGTGGCCGTGATGCGCAACCGCGAAACCTGAGCTGTCCCACGACCTGGAATCCCCGCGCCGCACGAAAGGAGCGCGCCATGCGCAACCGCGAGACCTGAGTTCCCGCGCCCCATCCGATTCCACCGTTGGCACAAGGGAGGGAAACCGCCGTGCGAAACCGTGAAACCTGAGCCGCCGCGGCACCCCGAGACCGCATCGCCGGTGCGCGAAAAGCGCTCAAGAACAGAAAGGACGCAGTCATGCGCAACCGCGAAACGTGAGCCATCCCGATCCCCCCGGGTACCGCAGGGCGGGCCCGGCCCACCGAGTACACGGTGCGGCCGGGTCACGCCCGCGATCCCCTACGTCCGCTTCCGGCCGGTCGCCGGCCGATCCGTGACTCAGCGTGAGGTTGTCGCGGGCGGCGATCTCGGCGCGAATTGCACCTCCGACCAGTAGATCGCCGTCATACTGCGAATTCCCGATTGGTCCCGGATGACAGCGAAATCGCTCGTGTACTCCCGGCCGTCGTCGTGGGTACCGGCGAGCCGGAGCACCAGCGTCGGCGTCGAGTGCGGCTCGTCAAGGAGATGTTCATCGAGGACGCGTGGCACTTCGTGCCCGGCGGACAAGTGACTCTGCGCCGCGCTTTCGAGTAGCGACCGGCACATCGGTTCGGCCGCGGCGACGATCCGACACAGGGTTCCGGTGTCCCCCGCCCGCGCCAGCCGGACGGTGGTGTCGAGCAATTGCCGCGCCTCGGCCGAACTGGGCGGTACCTTCCGCGGGTCGCCGTGATCTGTGCCGGGACCTCCGCATGCCGCGCATACCGCGGCCGCGATGCCGATGCTCAGCAGCACACGTCTCGGACCGGTGTTGTCCTCCACTGTCCCCCCTCTTTTGGTCGTGTCCTGTGGTCAGCCTGGAAGGTCGCCGGTGGCCGCCGGGCGCTCGGGGTCGCGGGACCAGTGCGACCACGAGCCCGTGTAGAGCGCGGCGGGCTCGGGATGCCCCGCGACCTCCAGCGCCAGCACGACCGACGACGCCGTCACCCCCGAGCCGCAGTAGGCGCCGACCGCGCCGCCGGGGCGGACGCCGAGCCCCGCGAAGCGTGCGGCCAGTTCGGCGGGCGGCAACCAACGGCCGTCGGTTCCCACGTGCCCGGCGAACGGCGCGTTCACGGCGCCGGGGATGTGCCCGGCGCGGGGGTCGATCGGTTCGGTCTCCCCGGCGTAGCGCTCGCGGGCGCGCGCGTCGAAGAGGACGCCGTCGCGGGCGAGCCGCGCGGCCTCGTCCGCGCCGAGTACCGGCATGCCGCCGGGCCGGACCTCGATGTCGCCTTCCGCGGGCCGCGGGGTTTCCGTGCTCACCGGGCGGCCTTCGGCCAGCCAGGCCGCGTATCCGCCGTCGAGCACCGCGACCTCGGTGTGGCCCGCCCAGCGCAGCAGCCACCAGGCCCGCGCGGCGACCGAACCATCGGCGTCGTCGTACACCACGACCGGGTGATTCGCCCGCACCCCGGCGGCGCGCAGGCCCCGCTGGAGATCGGCCGGATCGGGCAGCGGATGACGGCCGCCCTCCCCCGGTTCACCGGCGAGCGTGGTGTCGAGGTCGACGAAGACCGCGCCCGGCACGTGGCCCTCGCGGTAGGACTCGGCGCCGGGTGGCCCGGCCAGCCGCCAGCGCACGTCGAGGACAATGGGAGAGGCTCCGGCGGGCCCCTCGAGCAGGGTGGCGAGATCCATGGTGGAGATCAGGGGACGCATCGGCCCATCCTCCCGTCACGACCCCCGTCCCCGCAGCTCGGGCGGACTATCCGGCCCGCACGGGTTGTTATCCCCAGGCCTGCCGTTGTTGTCGGGCCCAACGACTACGATATGCAACTGCGGACGAAGGGGACCAGCGTGAACGAACTCATCGACACCACAGAGATGTACTTGCGTACGATCTACGAGCTCGAAGAAGAGGGTGTGGTCCCGCTGCGCGCCCGCATCGCCGAGCGGCTGCAGCAGAGCGGCCCGACGGTGAGCCAGACCGTCGCCCGGATGGAGCGTGACGGGCTGGTCGTCGTCGCCGACGACCGTCACCTGCAGCTCACCGACCACGGCCGCGAGCTCGCCATCGCCGTGATGCGCAAGCACCGGCTCGCCGAACGTCTCCTCGTCGACGTCATCGGTCTCGAATGGGAGCACGTGCACAACGAGGCCTGCCGCTGGGAGCACGTGATGAGCGAGGCGGTGGAGCGCAAGCTGGTCAAGCTGCTCGACCACCCGACAACCTCGCCCTACGGCAACCCCATCCCCGGGCTGGACAAGCTCGGCGGTGGTGAGCCCGCGCCCCCCGCCGAGGCCGATCTGGTGCGGCTGGACGAGTTCGCGCGCACCGGGGGCGGCGAGGTCGAGATCAAGCGCATCGCCGAGCACGTCCAGCTGGACGAGTCGCTGATGACCGAGCTCAAGTCCGTGGGGATCGTGCCCGGCCGCAAGGTCAAGGTCGGCAAGGCCAACGGCGGCGGCACCGTCGAGGTCACCGGCGGGGACACCACCGCGCAGGTGTCCAGCTCGGCGTTGCACGCGGTGCTGGCGCAGGCCAGGTGAGCCCGGCGGAGCAGGCCGCGGCGGCGTTCCACGCCGTCCACGGCAGGGCACCGGCCGGGGTGTGGTCGGCCCCGGGCAGGGTGAACCTGATCGGGGAACACACCGACTACAACGACGGTTTCGTCCTGCCCTTCGCACTGCCTCACCGGCTCGCCGCCGCGGCGGCGTCCCGCGAGGACGGAATCCTCACCGTGTCCACGCTCGGTGACGACGGTCAGCTCCAGCATTCCGGCCCGCTCGAGATCGCTTCGCTCGTCCCCGGGGCGGTCGGCGGGTGGGCCGCGTACCCCGCCGGTGTGGCGTGGGTGCTGCGTGACCAGGGCTTCGACCGCGGCGCCGACGTGGTGATCGCCGGTGACGTCCCGTCGGGGGCGGGGCTGTCCTCCTCCCACGCGCTCGAATGCGCGGTGTCGCTGGCTTTGCTGGGACTCACCGGGGTCGAACTCGACGCGCCCGCCGCGAACGCACCCGGCCGTTACGAGGTGGCCCGCTGGGTGCAGCGGGCCGAGAACGATTTCGTCGGCGCGCCGACCGGTCTGCTCGACCAGACCGCGTCGCTCTGCTGCACCGACTCGCACGTGCTCTTCCTCGACGTCCGCTCCGGCGAGATGGAACAGGTGCCGTTCGGGCTGGCGGAGGCAGGCGTGCGGGTACTGATCATGGACACCCGGACGAAGCACTCGCACGCGGACGGGGGCTACGGGGAGCGCCGCCGCGGCACCGAGCGGGCCGCGGAGCTGCTCGGGGTCAAGGCGCTGCGTGACGTCACCCTCGACGGGCTGGCCGACGCGCTCGCCGCCCTTCCGGCCGAGCTGGCCCCGCTGGTGCGGCACGTCGTGACCGAGAACCAGCGGGTGCTCGACGTCGTGGCGCTGCTGCGCGCGGGCAGGCTCGCCGAGATCGGGCCGTACCTGGACGCCTCGCACGTGAGCATGCGCGACGACTACCGGATCTCCACGCCCGAACTGGACCTCGCCGTCGATTCCGCCCGCGCCGCGGGTGCGCTCGGTGCCCGGATGACCGGCGGCGGTTTCGGGGGGTCGGCCATCGCACTGGTGCGCGAGCCGGATCTGGACCGGATCGGCGCCGCCGTCGAAGCCGCCTTCGCCGAGGCGGGCGGGCGCCGGCCACGGCTGTTCACCGCCGTTCCTTCCCGTGGCGCTGGCCGCGACACGCTCTAACGCGGCGCCGGGGCGGAGACAACCCCCAGCGGATCCGGGGCGTCGCCATGAGGAGAGACTGTGCCCCGCAGTCACCACCGAACTCCGCACCAGAAGGGCCACCAAGTGACCGAGGACCAGAGCAGCCTGAAACTGATCGTGACGGGCGGCGCCGGATACGTGGGCAGCGTGTGTGCCGCCCGGCTGATCGAGGCCGGTCACGAGGTCACCGTGGTCGACGATCTGTCCACCGGGCACAAGGACGCCGTGCCCCCGGCCGCCCGGTTCATCGAAGGCGATGCCGCCGAGGTGGCCGCCGAGATCCTCGGCGAGGGCTTCGACGGTGTCCTGCACTTCGCCGCGAAGTCGCTCGTCGGCGAATCGATGTCGGACCCCGCGAAGTACTGGGAAGGCAACGTCGTCACGTCGCTGCGCCTGCTGGAGGCGATGCACGCGCACGGCACGCCGCGGCTGGTGTTCTCCTCCACCGCCGCCGCCTACGGCGAGCCGGAGGCCTCCCCCATCCCGGAGACCGCGCCGACACGACCGACCAACACCTACGGCGCGACCAAGCTCGCCATCGACGCCGCGATCACCAGCTTCGCGCGTGCACACGGAATCGCCGCGGTGAGCCTGCGGTACTTCAACGTCGCCGGCGCGTACGGCGCCTACGGCGAGCGGCACACCACCGAAACCCATCTCATTCCCCTCGTTCTCCAGGTGGCCACGGGCGACCGGGCCCACATCCAGATCTACGGCGACGACTACCCGACGCCGGACGGGACCGCGATCCGCGACTACATCCACGTCGTCGACCTCGCCGACGCCCACTCGCTCGCGCTGAAGCACGCGACCGCGGGCGAGCACCGGATCTACAACCTCGGCAGCGGCACCGGTTTCTCCGTGCGCGAGGTGGTCGAGGCCTGCCGCGCGGTGACCGGGCACGCCATTCCGGCCGAGCTCGCGCCCCGGCGTGCCGGGGACCCCTCGGTGCTGGTGGCCGCCAGCGACCGCGCCCACGCGGAGCTCGGCTGGCAGCCGGAGCGCACCGATCTGGCCGGGATCGTCGCCGACGCCTGGGAGTTCACTCGCTCCCGCCACGTCGCTCACTCCTGACGGGGTCAATCCGGCGGCTCGCCGGAGAGGCCGAGGTCGGCCACGCCCTCGCACCGCGCGAGACCGGCGAGCGACTCCGGGGTGAAGCCGTGGTCGAGGGCTCCCGCGAGCAGCCGGGACAGCAGATGCCCCGGTACCGCCGCGAGCGCGTTCGCCAACGCCATTCCGGCGAACGTGCCGTCTGAACGCATGTAGGCGGCGTAGCCCAGCAGACAGGCCGCTTCGGCCCGATGCGGCGCGGGCAGCTCGCACACCAGCGTGCGCCACAGTGCCTCGGCCTCCCGGGCGATCGGTGTGTCCGCCGGGAGGGCGGTGGCGAGACAGGCGTCGCGGACGCGTTTGTCGGCGAGCGCGCAGGCCAGCCGGACGGCCTGGTCGTCGGTGGGCGGCCCCGCCCCGCGACGCTGCCGCTCCAGCGCCGCGCGGATCTCCGCGCCGCCCGCCGCCACCGCGTCCGCCGGATCCCACGGCGGTGTGGAGAGCGCGGCGAGTGCGGCGGCCCGCCGCGCGAGTGCCTCGGGGCACCGGGGCTCGAGCTGCCGTTCCATTTCGGCTCTGCTGGCGAAGGCGACCTGCCCGGACTCCGTGGTGACCGCGGCCATCACGGTGCCACGCGGATCCGGCAGGACCCCGCCGCAGACGGTGTCCTGGTAGCACGCCCATGGCGCGCCGGAGACGATTTCCGGGGCCCACAGCGCGTGCAGCATCCGCAGCCCGTGCCCGGCCAGCGCGCGGTCGAGATGGTGGACGAACCCCGCGTGCGGCGGACGGCCGCCGCGCGGGGGTCTGCCACCGATCACGGCCGCGGTGACCCCGGTGTGCGGACTGCTCGCGAACCGCTGTGCCAGCGCTTCCGCCTGGTGCGCCCGGTGTTTCCGGGCGGGCAGATCCGCGCGGAGCAGGAGCCCGACGACATTGCCAGGAGGCCGATGGCCGAGCAGTACCACGGAGTTCTCGGGCCGGAACCCGAACAGGTAAGGGAACGCGGCGAGCAGCTGCGCCGGATCCCGGAGGTCGACCGGATCGGTGCCGGCCGCGGTGGAAGTGGTCATGGGTCCACCTTGCGGCGGGACGGGACCGGCCGGGGCGATCGCGGCAAATCTGTGGATCACCGGGTCCGTTGTGGACAAGCCTGCCCGGCGGGGGCACGGGCAGGCTTGTCCTGTCGGTGGGGCGCGCTATCCTGCGCGGCCCACCGAGTCACGCGACCTCAGCCGCAGTGTTCGAACGGGCTCTCGTAGGCGCTGGTCCCGACCGAGCCGCCCCAGCGCACGCAGGTCGATCCGGCGGTCTTGGTGACCGGCCCGGCGTAGTAGGTGAAGCTGCCGGAGTCGGTCGTCCGCGCCGAGCCCTGGACCTCGAGGAACGCCGAAACCGGGCTCGCGGTGCCCAGCGACACGGCCTTCAGCGTGGTCACGCAGTTCGCCTTGGTCGAGGCGTTGTAGAGCAGGTACGACGTCCCGGCGGTGCCAAGCGGCTGCGAATCCACGACGGAGAACCCGGAGCCGCAGACCTGCTCGGCCGAGTACGGGTTGCCACCGCAGTTGTTCTTGGACGTGAAGTCCTTGTGCCCGTAGTAAGGCACGGCGACGCCGTTGAGCACGGCCTTCTGCGTCACGCCGTTGAGGTTTTCTTCGAAGTGCAGGTGCGGCCCGGTGACCCCGCCGGTCGCGCCCGCCTTGCCGATCTGGGTGCCGCCGTTGACCTTCTGGCCCACCGACACCTCCTGCGCGGACAGGTGCGCGTAGCGGGTACGCCAGCCGCCGCCGTGGTCGAGCTCGATCCAGCGGCCGTAGCTGGTGCTGCCCTCGTTGGCGACCCGGGTCACCGTGCCCGCGGCCGAGGCGAGCACCGGCATCCCGGTGATGCCCGCCTTCTGGAAGTCCACCGAGTTGGCCGGATTGTGGCCGCTGAACGTCGCGGCGGTGACCGTGACACCGCATTTGAAGGGGACCTGGAAGTTCGGCGCGGCCGACGCCGGCGCCTGGCCGGCGAGCGTCAGGCCGAGCGCGGGCAGGACCGCGGCCGCGGCGAACACAGCGAGCCGTCGCAACCTGGACATGGATACCTCCTGGGGCGGGAAAGCCGGACACCGCACAGCCAAGACCGGAGAAGTACATTTTCCGTACAACCAGCCGAAGGGACGAGCATGACGACACCGCAGCCGGGACGCCACCCGTGGGTGCCGCCGATGCCGCATTGGGTGCGCTGGGGGCTCGTCGCCGTCTCGATGGCCACGGCGATGCCGCGGGCGGGCACGCTCGGCTGGGTCCTGATCGTGGTCACCCTTGCCCTGTCCCTCCCGGCGCTGTGGTACCCGCTGACCGGCGGCCCGCGCGGGCTGCTCCCGGTGGTGCTGCCCGCGATCGTGGCGACCTCGGCAGCCGTGTGGGTGCTGGCGCCGTCCAGCTGGGCCTCGGCGTCGATGTACACGATGACGTTCATGGCGGTGTTCCGGCTGCCACCGGCCTCCGCGATCGCGAGTGTCGTGCTCAACCTGGCGGGGATCACGTGGTGGGTGTTCGCGCGGCAGCTCGACATCGGCGACGTCCTGTCGATCTACGCGATCCTGGCCGTGGTCGTGCTGCTCGCCCTCAACCGCCGCAACCGGATGGAGAAGCTGGAACAGGCGGAACTCGCGCTGGCGCGCGCGCAGACCGCGAACGAGGAACACGCCAGGGCCGCCGCGCTCGCCGAGCGCGCCCGCATCGCCCGCGAACTGCACGACGTGCTCGCGCACTCCCTCGCCGGTCTCGCGCTGAACCTGCAGGGCGCCCGGCTCATGCTGATGCGTGACGGCGCGAGCCCGGACGCCGTCGGCCAGATCGAACGCGCCCAGAAGCTGGCCACCGACGGGCTCGCCGAGGCCCGCAAGGCCGTCGCCGCGCTCCGGGAGGACGCGGTTCCGGTGGAGCGCGCGGTCTCCGACCTGCTGGCCGCGTACCGCATGGACACCGGTGCCCGCGCCGACCTCGCCGTCGAGGGCGACCCGCGCGAACTGGACGCCGCGATCGGCGCGACGCTGGTGCGCGCGGTCCAGGAGGCACTGGCGAACACCCGCAAGCACGCGCCGAAGGCCGACGTCGACGTGACCTTGAACTTCGCCGCCGGGCAGGTCGAACTGACCGTGGCCGACCGCCAGGGCAGGCGCCCGCCGGAGGCACCGGCGGCAGGCTACGGTTTGCGGGGAATGGGAGAACGGGTCGCGTTGCTGGACGGGCGGCTCGACAGCGGGCCGGTGGAGGACGGATGGCGGATACACCTGACGGTGCCGGGGTGAACCGGGGGGTGGGGTCCTCGGAGAGGGGGTCGGGAAAAGCACTGCGGGTGGTGCTCGCCGACGACCAGGCGGTGGTCCGGGAGGGCCTGGTGACGCTGCTCGGCCTGCTGCCCGGTGTCGAGGTGGTCGGTTCGGCCGCCGACGGGCTCGCCGCGCTCGAACTCGTCGCCGAGCACAGGCCGGACGTGCTGCTGGTCGACCTCCGCATGCCGCGCTGCGACGGCGTGGAAGCCACCGAACGGGTCCGCGCCGAGCACCCGGAAACCGAGGTCGTCGTGCTCACCACCTACGCCGACGACGAATCCCTGCTGGCCGCGCTGAAGGCGGGTGCGCGGGGGTTCCTCACCAAGGACGCCGACGCCGAGGCCATCGCCCGCGCGCTGCACGCTGCCGCGGACGGTCAGTCCACTGTGGACGCCGAGCTGCAGCGCCGGCTGGTGGCGGCCGCGACGCGGAGCGCGCCCGCGCGTGTTAAGGAGGTCGAGGGCCTCACCGCGCGCGAGATCGAGGTGCTGCGGCTGATCGCGGCGGGACTGTCCAACACCGAAATCGCGCGGACGCTGGTGGTCAGCGAAGCCACCGTGAAGACCCACGTGAACCACCTGTTCACGAAGGCGGGCCTGCGCGACCGGGCCCAGGCCGTCGCCTTCGCCTACCGCGCGGGCATCGCCGACTGACGCGCTGAGGTGACCACCCACCTGCGTGCCACGCGCCGAACGGCACCCGGCAGGATCGCCCCCATGCACACCGCCATCTCTCGCGACGGCACGAAGATCGCCTACGACCGCACCGGGGACGGACCGGCGCTGATCCTGGTCTCCGGCGCGTTCGGCTACCGGACCTTCCCCGGGCTGGTGGAGCTGGCCGGGCTGCTCGCCGGGCGGTTCACGGTCTACAACTACGACCGGCGCGGCCGCGGCGACAGCGGCGACACCGCGCCGTACTCCCCCGAACGCGAGATCGAAGACCTCCAAGCGGTCGTCGACGCCGCGGGCGGAGAGGCCTACGTCTGGGGCCTGTCGTCCGGCGCGGTGCTCGCGTTGAAGGCCGCCACGCACGGCGTCCCGATCAAGAAGCTCGCGCTGTACGAACCGCCGTTCGTCACCGACGCCTCGGCGAAGCACCCGCCCGCCGACTTCCTCGATCACCTGCGGGCGCTGATCCGCGACGACGAGCGCGCCGAGGCGGTCAGGTACTTCATGACCACGGGTATGGGCGCGCCGTGGTTCGTCATCCTGATCATGCGGGCGATGCGCGGCGTGTGGCAGCGGCTGGTCGGCCTCGCCCACACCCTGCCGTACGACGCCGAACTCCTCGACGGCCACACCGCGGGCGAGCCGTTGCGCGCCGGGGAATGGGCCGGTCTGACAGCGCCGGCGCTCGTGCTCGACGGCGCCAAGAGCCCGGCTTCCCTGCGCAAGGCGGCCAAGGACCTCGCCGCCGTCCTGCCCGGCGCGAAGCACCGGACCCTGGAAGGCCGGAAACACACCGTGTCGATGGCCGTCCTGGCTCCGGTGCTGAGCGACTACTTCACCGGGTAACGCGGGTAGCGGATCAGAAAGCCGAGCGCAGCGCGGCTTTCCCGCCGGTCACCGGAAGCGTCACCGAGGTCCGGGTGAGGTCGAGCGCCAGGCCCGCGCCTGGCTTCGGCCGCAGGGTGAAGTCGTGGTCGCTCGAGGCCAGCAGGAACTCCAGCCGGTGGCCCGCCGCGAGGATGTAGTCCTTCGGCATCAGCTCGACGCCGATCCGGTAGGTCTGCCCCGGCGTGATCGGTTCGGTCCGCGCGATGTCGTGCCGGTTCTGCGGATCGGTCCAGCCGCGGCTGATCACGTGCGAGGAGCCGTCGGGCGCGCGATCGAGCAACACCACGGTGACGTTCGCGGCGGGCCGGTCGAACGACAGCGCCAGGTCCGCCTTCGCGGTTCCCGAAAGCCGCAACGGCTGCTTCGCCGCCGACGTCGCGTACAGCAGGCGGTTCCCGGACGAGGGCAGCCCGGCGAGCTGCTCGATCGTCTTGTTCGCATCATCGGCCAGCCGCTCGACGTTTCCGTTGCCGGGCACGGGATTCCGCAGGTCCAGCGTGCCCTTCGCGCCCCCGCCCGGCCACGGGTACGCCTTCACGTCGGAGGTTCCCGGTGCGGGCCAGTCCGCCTCGTCGACCCAGGACTTGTCCTCTCGCTGGATCGTCGCCTTCGGCTCGTTCTGGATCCCGTTGTCGACGCCGTAGAGGTAGTGCGACATCCACTTGTTCAACGTCGTGAGCCAGACGTCGCGGCGCAGGCTGTACGGATCGGCGTGCCCGGACTGGTGCAGCCAGATCTTGTGCTCGACCCCGTGCTGCCGCAGCGCCGCGTACCACTGCGCGACCTGGTCGGTCTTGACGTTCCAGTCGTTGAGCCCGTGTACCGCGAGCACCGAGGCCCGCACCTTGCCGACGTCGTTGCGGTAGTTGCGGACGTCCCAGAACCGGCTGTAGTCGCCGGTCACGCGGTCCTGGCCGGCGGTGAGCCCGTCGATCACCGGACGGCAGATCGCCCGGTCGGCGCGGGTGTAGACGTATCCGGCGAGCACGTCGGCGTCCTCGCCCTGGTAACCGCCCGCGGCGACGACCGCGCCCGCGTTGCGGTAGTACTCGTACCAGTTGGAGATCGCGGCGATGGGCACGATCGTCTCGAGGCCTTCGACGCCGGTACTGGCCACGGCGTTGGGCAGGGTTCCGTTGTAGGACACGCCCATCATGCCGGTCTTGCCGGTGCTCCACGCCGCATCGACCGGCGTCCCGCCCGCGTCGCGGGCCGGAGTGCGGCCGTTGAGCCAATCGATCACCGAGCGAGCGCCGATCGTCTCGTTGACGTCGCCGGTCGTCGGGCAGCCGGTCGACTGCCCGCTGCCCAGCGATTCCCCGTACACGACGGCGAATCCGCGCGCGGTGAAGTAGTCCTGATAGCGCCAGGTGATCGGGGCCGCGTACGGGCCGACGCCGTGCGAAGCGACCCGCGCGCCTTCGGGGCCGCGGTCGCGGCCGGGGACCGACAGCTCGACGTCGACGTTGTGGTTGGGGACGTCGTTGCCGCCCGCGTAGTACGGGCTCGCCTGGTAGACGACCGGGACCTTCATGCCCTGCGCCGTCGCCCTCGGACGCACGACCTGCGCGTGCACGAGGTCGTCCTTGCCGTCGTGGTCGCTGTCCACCGGCGCGGTGACCCAGACGTCCTCGCGGATGACGTCGGCCGGATCGAACACCGGTTGTGCCTGGCCGTCGCGGAAAACCGGCGCGGGCGGAGCGTCGGCCAAGGCCGCGGAAGGCACCAGGGGCAGGGCGAGCACGGCGGCGAACAGGACGGCGAACCGAGCGGATCTCACGAGGCCCCCAAGCCGGGACGAAGCGGACGACGACCGTTCCGAGATTTCCGTTCCGGCCGATCCGGTGTCAAGAGACTAACGTCGGGGCCATGCCGACTGTCTCCGCGCCGATCGTCGCCGTCACCGTCTATCCCCAGCAGGCCCGGATCACCCGCCGCGGCCGCGTGGACGTGGCCGGCGGGCCGCGTGTCGCCTTCGCCGGGCTCCCGCTGGCCCTGGCCGCCGACTCGGTGCGGGTCACCGGCACCGGGCCCGCCCGGATCGTCGGCGTCGACGTGCGCGTCGAACGCCACATCGAACCCGCCGACGCCGCCCTTCGCGAGCTGGTCGAGCAGCGGCAGGCCGGGCAGGACGCGGTCGACGGCGTCGCCGACGAGGAAGCCGCCGCTGCGGCGAAGGTCGAGTTGCTCACCAGCCTGGCGCGGCGCAGCGGCGGCAGTTTCGCGAAGGCACTGGCGAACGGCGAAGCCGAACCCGGCCGTGTCGCCGAGGTCACCGGCGCGCTCGGCACGCAGCTTTCCGCCGCGCTCAAGGAAAAGCGCGCCCTCACCGCGCGACTCGACCGGCTCCGGGACGAACTGGCCGCGCTCGACCGGCGGATCGGGGAGCACAGCGCACAGTCCGAAAAGGACAGTACGAGTATCGTGGTCGAGCTGGAACCGACCGCCGACAGCGGCGAAGCCGAACTCGAACTGTCCTATGTGGTCACCGGCGCGAGCTGGGAACCGGGCTACGACGTCCGGGTCGCCGGGGCCGGTGTCGCGGTGACATCGTTCGGCCTGGTGTCGCAGTACACCGGGGAGGACTGGCCGGAATGCGCGCTCGCGCTCTCCACCGCCCGGCCCGCGACCGCCGTGACGGTGCCCGAACTGCAGCCGTGGTACCTCGACCGGGCGCAGGAGTTCCACCCGATCGCCGCGTACGGCGGCGCGGCTCCGGCGGCTCCAGGCGGCGCGGAAATGGCCATGGCATCAAGGCGGATGCCCCATCCCGTCGCCGAAGCGGAGCAGGGCGCGACGGCGATGACCTACCGCGCCGCACGGCCGGTCGCGGTCCCCTCCGGCGCGCAGGGACACCGGACGACCTTGGCGCAGCTGGAGCTCCCCGCCGAACTGGGGTACGTCACCGCGCCAGTACTCGCACAGGAGGCCCACCTGCGCGCCACGGTCGTCAACACCTCGGAACACACCCTGCGCGCAGGCAAGGCGTCCGTGTTCCACGAGGCCGAGTTCGTCGGCAGCACCCACCTCGAAACGTGGGCGCCGGGCGAGGAACTCGAACTCGCCCTCGGCGTGGACGACCGGATCCGGATCGAACGCGAACTCGTCCGCCGCACCGCGAGCAAGGCCACGCTGTCCGGACAGCGACGCCGGGAAGCCGAATACCGCACGACGATCACGAACCACGGCCCCGCCGAAGCAGCGCTCACCGTGCTCGACCAGGCGCCGGTTTCGCGGGACGACGCCATCACCGTGCGGGACGTGCGCGCCAAGCCCGAACCCGCCGAGACCACCCAGCTCGGCGAGTTCACCTGGCGCTTGAAGATCGCCCCCGGCGCGACGACCACGCTCACCCTCGGCTACCGGGTCGACGTCGCGAAGGGCGTCGACCTCAGTGGCTGGCGGGAGTAGCGGTCAGCCCTGCGAGATGTAGGCGTGTAGCTGCTCCTGCGACTTCTCCAGCTCCTCCATCCGGTTCTTCACCACGTCGCCGATGCTGACGATCCCGGCAAGCCTGCCTTCGGACAGCACCGGGACGTGCCGGATCCGGTGTTCGGTCATCAGCACGCTGAGGCTCTCGACCGAGTCGTCCGGGCCGCAGCTCGCGACCAGTCTGGTCATGATGTCGGCGACCGGGCCGTCGAGCAGCGCCGGGCCGCTGTCGTGCAACCGCCGCACGACGTCGCGTTCGGACACGATGCCCGCGATCCCGCCGTCGGGCCCGATCACCACCATCGCGCCGACGTTGTGCTCGGCCAGGCCGGCCAGCAGCGCGGTCACGGTGGTCTCCGGCGTGACCGTCGCGACCGTGGTTCCCTTCCTCCGCAGCAGATCCGCGATCCTCATGACGATCCCTCTCCTCCGGTGAGGTGGATCACACCAGGTTAGGGCCGGACGGCTCCCTACGAAAGTCCTGCGAATTGGGGAGAACCGTGCTATTGGGACGGCTCGCCGAGACGTTCCGCCAGTGCCTTCAGCCCTGCCCGAATCCCCTCCGCGTAGGTGTCGTCACCCAGTGCGTCCACTTTCTCCTCGGCCAGCGCGAGCTGCCGCCGCGCCTCGGCGAAATCGCCCAGCTTGCGATAGTCCTCCCCCAGGTTCAGGTGCAGTGACGGATAGAAACCGCGCACCGCCAGCGTCGCGTGGTAGGCCTGCGCGCGTTCGTCGGTGAGGGAATCCGCCGCGGCGAGCGCGCGCAGATCCCAGGCGAGTTCCTCGGCGGGATCGTCACAGACGTCGGCCGTGTAGTGGGCCAGCGCGCAGCGGTGCAACGGATCGCCGTCCTCGCCTATCCGCTCCCACAGTGCGGTGAAGCGGGCGCGGGCTCCCGCACGGTCGCCGCCGATGTGCTGCTGCAGACCCGCGTTGATCTCGATCATCACGTCGTCGTCCATCGCTTCGCACCGTATCGGCCACCACCGACAATTCCGGTGACTAGCGTCGTCCCCATGCACACGCGTGAACTCGACCGCCGTTCCCTGGCGCTCCTCGACAAGCTGGTCGCCACCATGACACCCGCCGATCTCGACCTGCCCACCCCGTGCGCGGGCTGGACACTGGCGGACCTGCTCCGGCACCAGGTCGGCGAGAACAACGGCTTCGCGATCGCGGCCCGGCACGGCTCCGCGCCCAGCTGGGACGGCGACCTCGGCGACGCCCCGTACTACGCGTACGCCGTGTCCGTCGACGCCTATCTCGCCGCCTTCGCGGACGACGCCGTTCTCGAACGGACGCTCACGATCGGCCATCTCGGGGACTTTCCCGGGCACATCGCGGTCAAGATGCATCTCATCGACACCGTGGTCCACGGCTGGGACCTCGCGAAAACGCTCGGCGTCCCGTACGAGCCGCTGCCCGAAGCGGTGCACGAGGCGCTGGAGTTCGCCGGACGGATCCCAGCGGATCCCGATGTCCGCAAGAAGCGGGGGACCTTCGCTCCGATCGTCGAACTGCCCGAGGACGCGTCCGCATTCGACCGGCTCCTCGGGATCCTCGGCCGCTCGCCGGGGTGGGAACGTCCTAACTGACCTCGGCGGCGGACGCGGACCAGGTGTTGCACGCCGCCGTCGTCCGGCCTTCGAACCCGGCCTTCGCCCACGCCAGCTGGTGCTTGCGGGTCCCGTGCGTGTCACTGTCCTGTGCGCGGCCGTAGTCGGCCACCCCGGCGTTCGCCAGCGACGCGGTGATCGAGCCCTTGCCCGAGGCCGCGGCGACGAACAACGCCCCGAAGCAGTTGGCCTGCAGTTCGATCCGCCGCACCTGCTCCTTGTCGGCGGCCGTGTCCTGGTTCGGCGAGGACATCCTGGCCGCGGCCGCCGCCAGGATGCCGCTCTGCCGCTGGACGTGGTGGCCGTACTCGTGGGCGATCGTGGCGATGTGCCGGGCGCGGTTGAGGTTCGCGTCGGCGAGCATCCATTCGGTGGGCGCGTAGATGGTGGTGTCGCCCCCGCAGTAGTAGGCGACGGCCTCGTTCTTCGACGGCGCGTCCCCGCACGCGCTGTGCGTCGGGAGGTTCAGCGACAGCGTCACCGCCACCATCGGCTCGCCCGCCTTGTCCAGCGCGGGGCGCCAGGACTGTTCGAGGCAGTCCAGCAACGCGCGGTAGAACGCCTCCAGCTGGGCGGGGGCGCGGCCGAGATCGGGCAGGGAACAGGACGCGGGACCGAGCGTGACCCCGGTGGCGAGCAACGCGTTGTCCGCGAGGCGCGGCACCGCCCTCGGGGCGGCCTGACCGCTCGTGCCCGGGTCGGCGGCGACCTGCCGTGCCCCGTCGGGTGCCGCGACGGCGTGACCCGCGATCCGGTGCGGGCCCGCCACGGCGATGGCCGCCACGGTGAGCACGATCAGCGCGACGGCGACGACCGCACCGGAGAAGGCCCGGCGACGACCGCCGCGCGCCGGGAGCTTCCCCGTCGCGGGTGCCCACTCCGGGTACGCCCCGGCCTGCCGGATCAGCGGCGGCTCGGCCATGGCGGGCAGGCCGGACGGTCTGTCGGCATCAGTCACGTTCTCCCCTGGATCCCCTCGGCGGCGGCGCGGGTGATCCGCGCGCACGCTCCCCCTCCGGCCACACAGCGTCACACGGAGCGGAATCCAGCATACGGATATCCACGGGTGACCGGATCACGAAATTAATACACCCACCCGGTGGCGGTCAGGACAGGATCCTACGGAGAGACTGTGAGGATGAGTGTGGAAGATCAGTACCTCTGGCTTGAGGACGTGACCAGCGACGAAGCGCTGGACTGGGTGCGTGCCCGCAACGCCGAAACGCTCGCCGAGCTCACCAGCGGCACGCGCTTCGCGGAGATACGGGACGGAATCCGTGAGGTGCTGGACGCCGACGACCGCATCCCGTACATCCGCCGCCGCGGTGCCTGCTTCTACAACTTCTGGCAGGACGCGGCGCATCCGCGCGGGCTGTGGCGGCGCACCACGCTGGCGGAGTACCGGCAGGGCGAACCGGACTGGGAAATCCTGCTCGACGTCGACGCGCTTGCCGAAGCCGAAGGCGAGAACTGGGTCTGGCAGGGTGCGGTCGTGCTCCGTCCGGACTACCGGCTGGGCCTGGTCGAGCTGTCCCGCGGCGGCGCCGACGCGACCGTCGTCCGCGAGTTCGATCTAGACGCGCACGCGTTCGTCGAAAACGGCTTCACCGTCGCGGAGGCCAAGACCCGGATCGGCTGGATCGACGCCGACCGCGTCTACATCGGCACCGATTTCGGGCCGGGCTCGCTGACCACCTCGGGTTATCCGAGGCTGGCGAAGGAATGGCGGCGGGGCACCCCGCTGGAGGAGGCCGAAACGGT
>NZ_JBHYIK010000022.1:109437-115226 GCF_042739735.1 Amycolatopsis sp. NPDC059027
ACCGATTTCGGGCCGGGCTCGCTGACCACCTCGGGTTATCCGAGGCTGGCGAAGGAATGGCGGCGGGGCACCCCGCTGGAGGAGGCCGAAACGGTCTTCGAGGGCAAGCCGGACGACGTCTCGGTGTCGGCCTATCACGACCCGACCGTGGGCTACGAACGCGACTTCGTCTACCGCTCGCTGGACTTCTACCGCTCCGAACGGCATCTGCGGACCCCCGGCGGGCTCGTCAAGGTGGACGTCCCCGAGGACGCCCGCACCTCGGTGCACCGCGAATGGCTGCTGGTGCAACCGCGGTCGGCGTGGACGGTCGGCGACGACCGCTACCCGGCGGGCTCGCTGCTCGCCATCGGGTTCGACGACTTCATGGCGGGCGGGCGCGCGTTCACCGTGCTGTTCCGGCCCGATCCGCACACCTCGCTCGACTACTGGGCCTGGACGCGCAACCACCTGTTGCTCGGCGTCCTGAAGGACGTCCGGACCGAGCTGCGTGTGCTCACCCCCGGCGCCGGCGGCTGGGCGGAGGAGCCTCTGGCGGGCGCGCCGGACCTCGGCAGCGCCGAGATCACCGACACCGAACCGGACCTCAACGACGAGTACCTGCTGGACTCCAGCGGCTACACGCAACCGTCGACGCTGAGCTACGGCCAGGTCGGCGGCGAGGTCGAGGTGCTCCGGCAGGCGCCGGCGTTCTTCGACTCGACGGGGATGACGGTGGCGCAGCACTTCGCGACGTCGCTGGACGGAACGCAGATCCCGTACTTCGTCGTGCAGCCCTCCGGTGCCGAAGGCGGGCCGACGCTGCTCACCGGGTACGGCGGCTTCGAGGTTTCACTGACCCCGGGCTACAGCGGCGTGATCGGCCGGGGCTGGCTCGCACGCGGCGGCACATACGTCGTCGCGAACATCCGCGGCGGCGGCGAATACGGGCCGGACTGGCACACGAGCGCGATCAAGGCCGAGCGGCACAAGGTGTACGAGGACTTCGCGGCGGTCGCGGCGGATCTCGCCGAACGCGGCATCACCACCCCGGAACGGCTGGGCATCCAGGGCGGCAGCAACGGCGGCCTGCTCATGGGCGTCATGCTGACCCGCTATCCCGAGCTGTTCGGCGCCATCGTGAGCCAGGTGCCGCTGCTGGACATGCGGCGTTACCACCGGCTGCTGGCGGGCGCGTCGTGGATGGCCGAGTACGGCGACCCCGACGACCCGGCGGAGTGGGAGTTCATCGGGGAGTACTCGCCGTACCAGAACGTCCACAGTGGACGGAAATACCCGCCGTCGCTGTTCGTGACGTCCACCAGGGACGACCGGGTGCACCCCGCGCACGCGCGCAAGATGGTCGCGCGACTGCGGGAGCTGGGCCACGACGTCAGCTACCACGAGAACATCGAGGGCGGCCACGGTGCGGCCGCCGACAACGAGCAGCTGGCCTTCAAATGGGCGCTGATGCTGGAATTCCTGTGGGAGCGGCTCGCGGGCTGATCACCAGGAGTGCCATTCCGCGCCGTGGCGGTGCCGGACGGGCGCCGGGTCGTTCCCGGTGTCCGTCCGGATCCGGCCGCGGTCGTTGGCCTCGCGGCGCAGCACGGTGAGTTCCCGGCGCAGCCGCTGCCGCGCGCCGCGCTCGGCGAGCCGGGCCAGCCGGGAGATCTCGCGGTCGTGCGGGAGCGAACGAGGGAAGGCGTGGACCTCCACGCGACGACGGATCAGCCGCGGGCGGACGCGGCGACGCTCGCTACGGGCCCGGCTCCGCGCGGCGTGGTCGTAACGCAGATCCGTGAGCGTGACGGAGTTCCACCCGTGCCGGGACGGACTCCGGTGCGCGGGCGGGACGTGGTGTGCGGTGCGAGACATGACAGCTCCCATGTAGCACCGCGAGGGATTTCCCCGCGGAGCTACCCGAAGCCCGCCGCTCCCGTCCGGTCGCCCGAGGTGATCTCCACGCCGCGCAGTATCCGACGTCCGCCGCGTGCTGTCACCCGGATTTCCGGGCGCCGAAGACGCGCAGAACAGAGCGGCGGAGTTCCGCTAGCGCCGCGTCGGCTGTCATCCGCCCGGCACCGACCTGCTCCCCCGCGGCGTGGCCGAGCGCGACAGTGGCAGTGAGAAGCCATTCCGGCGCCGGGTCCGCGTCGAACTCCCCGCTCCGCTGACCTCGCCGCACCAACGCGAGAAGCCGCGCGAGCACCGGCTCGTGCCGCGCGCGGTCGGTCTCGGCATCCACGACGGGCAATCCTTGGAGCAGGGGGTAACGCTCGAACGTCCGCCATCCGGCGTCGAGGAAACGGAGCAGCGCCTCGGTGGCCCGGCCTTCGTCGAGCCGGGCCGCGTCGAGCACGGCCACCGTCTCCGCGGTGATCCTGTCGACCACGGCGTGCAGCAACGCGTCCCGGGACGGGAAGTGCGCGTAGACCGTCTGCCTGCTGACGCCGGACGCGGCCGCGACGTCTTCGACGCTGGCTTCCGGACGCTGGGTGAGCACCGTCAGCGCCGCGTCGAGAACCGCGGCGGCGCTGCGTTCGGCGTCGGCTCGCCTGCGACGACGAGCGGGACGCGGTGTTATCTCCGACATCCTTGTCAAGGATAGTGCCTCGCGCTAACTTTGACACCGCTGTCAAAGTTAGAGGAGTGAACCCATGGGGACCGACCATCCGACCCCGGCGCGGGACTTCGCCGGGTACCTTGAGTCCTATGTGGACCAGATGGCCTTCGGCGACGAGGACCCGGCCGTGATCGTCGACCGCTACCACACCGCCGACATCGCCTGGGTCAGCGACGGGATCCGGCTCGACCGCGAAAAACTCGTCGCGCACGCCCGCCCGGTGCGCAAGAACGTGACCACCTGCCGCGTGGACGTCGCCGAGACACTGGTCACCGGCGACCGGATCGCCGCGCGCTACACCCTGAGTGCCGCGACCCGCAAGGGGCGCGAGACCGTTACGGAGGTCTACCTGTTCGGGCGGCTCGCGCCCGACGGCAGGCTGCGCCACATCGACCAGATCACCCGGACTCCCTGACCGCCCAACACCCGGATCGGACACGCGGTGCCACCACCGCCGCGTGGTGAAGACAGGAAACGCATGAAGAAGCTCTACTACTCCGTCGTCGTCTACACCGCACTCGGCCTGATCGCCGGGCTCTACTACCGCGAACTGACCAAGGCCAACGACTTCACCGGTGACACACAGCTTTCGGTGGTGCACACCCACCTGCTCGCGCTCGGCACGCTGTTCTTCCTGATCGTCGTCGGTCTCGAGAAGCTGTTCACACTGAGCGCCCACCGGAAACTGTTCGCCTGGTTCTTCTGGCTCTACAACGTCGGGACACTGTGGACGGTCGCGTTCCTCGTCGTGCACGGGACGCTGACCGTGCTGGGCAAGAACTCCGGCGCCGCGATCGCCGGGATGGCGGGGCTCGGGCACATCCTGCTGTCCGCCGGGCTGGTGGTGTTCCTGATCCTGCTGCACCGCGGCATCTTCCCGCGTGCCAAGGCGGAAAAGGCCTGACCAGCGGAGCGGCTCGTTCCCGGGCCGTGAAGGCCTCCTTACCGGCGTTGAGCGCCGGTAAGGAGGCCTTCACGGCACTTCAGCGCACGGTCATCCAGGCCGCGAGCCGGGTGATCATCTCCTTGAACCACGCGGAAACCCGCCCGGTGAGCACCACGTTCACCGGGCTGTCGTCGGCGCGGGTGAACTGGGTGACGCCGTCGCGGCGGCCGAGGCTGATGTTCTGCCACTCGTAGCGGATCCGCGCCGGTTTCGGGTGCCGCCCGGTCAGCTCACGCGCGATGGCCCCCGCCGCGTACTGCCCCATCGGCAACCCGGTCTGGCAGGACATCCGGGTTTCCCGCCCACCCGCGGCCAGCCCTGCCGCGGCGTCGCCGACACCGTAGACCTCCGGATGCGACACCGAACGCAGCCGTTCGTCGACGCGCATCCGGCCACGTCCGTCCACGGCGAGCCCGGCCTCGGCAGCCAACGCGGGAACGCGGAACCCGGCCGCCCACACCACGGCGTCGGCGGGCACACTCCCGCCGTCCTCCAGCAGCATGTCCTTCGGGCCGACCTTGGCGACGCGAACTCCTTCGCGCAGCCCGATTTCCCTCCGCTCGAAGGCCCTGTGCAGGTGGCGCTGGGCCCGGCCGGACAACCAGCCGCCCATCTGCGCGTCGCACATCAGCTCGACACGCAGATCCGGCCGGATTTCGGCGATCTCCGTAGCGGCCTCGATGCCGGTGAGCCCGCCGCCGACCACGACGACGGCGCTCTTCGCGGGCAGGGCGTCCAGCCGGGCGCGCAGCTGCTCCGCTCCGGCCGGGCCGGCGACCGTCAATGCGTGCTCGCGCACGCCCGATACCGCGTCGACGTCCGCGCCGCTGCCCAACGCATACACGAGGGTGTCGTACAGGACAGCGTGCGGCTCAGCGTCGAGCAGCACTGTCCTGCCGTCCAGGTCGATGCCGGTCACGGTCGCGGTGACGAGGTCGATCCCGGTCCCGGCCAGCACATCCGGCAACCGCCGTTCGCGCAGTTCCTGTCCTGTGGCGAGCTGGTGCGTCCGCACCCGTTCGAAGAACCGTCCCTCCCGGTCGACCAGCGTCACCCGGACATCGCGGTCGCGCAGCAGCTTCGCGGCCCGCTTGGCGGCGCGGAGCCCGGCGTATCCGGCACCGAGGATCACGAGGCGGTGAGTCATGGATTCGTCCCCTTTCGTGTCGCAAAGGGAGAACCGGCGAGCGGGACGATCCGTGACAGGTCCGGGCGTGAGCGTCCTCACCCCAGCTGGGCGGTGACGAACGCGAGCTTGTCGGGATTGAGGACCATGCGCACGGCGGTGACGCGATCGCCGTCGACGTCGGGCACGAGGACGGCCATGAGGACGTCCCCGACGTGGAACAGCACGGCGACGTGCCCGTTGACCTCGGTGATCTCGGTGCGGACCAGCGCCACCTCCGGCCGTCCGCTCATGCCGAGCAGGTACCGCAGCACCCGGTCCTTGCCGGCGATCGGGCGCCGCGCCGCGGTCACCGTGCCACCGCCGTCGGCCCACGACACGACCTCGTCGGCGAGCAGCTTCTCGAGCCCGGCGACGTCGCCCTCCAGCGTCGCGGCGAGGAAACGCTCCACGATGCGGCGTTGCTGGTCGCTCTCGGCCGCGAACCGGGTCCGCGCGTCCGCGACGTGCTTGCGCGCGCGGAGGTGGAGCTGCCGCGAGTGCGCCTCATCGATCTCCAGGATCTCCGCGATTTCCCGGTGCTGATGCCCGAACGCCTCCCGCAGGACGAACACCGCGCGCTCCGGCGGCGTCAGCCGTTCCAAGAGAATCAAGACCCCCAGTGAAACCGAGTCCCGTTGCTCGACTGTCTCAAGTGGACCGAGCGCGCCATCGCCGGTGAGCACCGGTTCGGGCAGCCAGGGGCCGATGTAGCTCTCGCGTTTGACCTGCGCGGAGGAGAGCCGGTTGAGGCAGAGATTGGTGACCACCTTCGCCAGCCAGGCCGACGGCGTCTCGATGCGCTCCCGGTCCGCGCCGTGCCACCGCAGGAACGCGTCCTGCACGATGTCCTCGGCTTCCGCGGCCGAACCGAGCATCCGGTAGGCGAGTCCGAACAACCGGCGGCGCTGCTGCTCGAACAGCGTCACCTCAGGGCCCGGTACCGTCACCTCCCCGATGCTAGCGCGTCCGAACCGATGGGGGGGGGGGCCCTCGAACACCCCAACACACAGGGAGGGGCCGGGAGCCGGCCCCCGCGGGGGGGCGCCCCCCCGCCCCGGCGGGGGACAGCC